>JBDTKK010000276.1:0-20834 GCA_039935335.1 Chitinophagaceae bacterium | reverse complement strand
GGGATGGGGGAGAGTGGTCAACATTATTTCTACTTCGGTAAAAGTGCCTTTAAAAGGCCTTGGAGTCTCCAATACCATTCGTGCTGCCGTTGCTTCATGGGCGAAAACGATGTCGATGGAGTTGGCGCCTTTTGGAATTACGGTCAACAATGTACTGCCCGGAGCAACGACAACCAGTCGTCTGGAAGCTATTATTCAAGGTAAATCCAACAAAACCGGTGCCACCGAAAATGCAGTGACCGAAGCGATGCTGGCAGAGATTCCTGCACGCAGATTTGGCGCAGCCGAGGAAATCGCCGCGATGGTGGCATTGTTGGCTTCAGAAGCAGCCGGATATGTCAATGGCACCAGTATCCCTGTAGATGGTGGGAGAACTGGAAGTATTTAGAGAATCGGGAAAATTTCGGGCCTTGATTGTTAAAGGGTTTTTGCCTGAAGTCACGAAATTGTAACCCGATACAAAAAAAAATTTGTAACAAATCCCTGAAACCCTTGCCCAATGCGGAGAATATTTTTTATTAATTCTGTTTCAATTCTGCAAATCGCTCCGTATTTTTGCCACCGCTTTGTTAAATACGGATTTTAAACTCAATTCATTTCCTGTGCCGAGATTCATCCGACAGATGCCCCGCTCAAGCCGATTTTTGCTTTCGGGAATTCTTTCCATCTTCATTCTTCTTTCCGCAAATTCTTCTTACGCACAAGACGGGAAGGCTCTGTTTCAGGCAAACTGTGCGGCCTGCCATAATCCATTAAAAGATGCTACTGGCCCTGCCCTCCAAGGGAAGAGTGCCACATGGCCTACCAAAGACTGGGTGCACGATTGGGTACACAACCCATCTGCAATGATTGCTAAAGGCGATAAGACCGCAACTGATATATTTGCGAAGTACAAGCCGATGGTCATGACAGGTTTTCCAAACCTGAAAAATGAAGAGATTGACGCAATTATTAAATATGTAGATGAATACAAAGCACCAGTGGCGCAAGCGCCTGCCGGAGCCGGACAAGCTACTTCTACAACTTCTGCGGATGATTCCTGGCTTTATACACTCATTACGGTTTCGTTGCTGATACTTGCCCTCATCCTTTGGAGGGTGAATACAGGTCTAAAGCGTGTAGCTGAAGAAAGGCAAGGATTACCCATCAAGAAGGACGTTCCAATATATCGGAATAAATTTGTAATCGCTCTAGTTTCTGTTGTGCTTACCATTCTTTGCGGATATTGGATTGTAAATGGTGCTATTAATGAAGGTCATCAGCAAAACTATCAGCCGACACAACCCATTTTTTATAGCCATAAAGTACACGTCGGCATCAACCAAATAAACTGTTTGTATTGCCACGCAGGAGCAGAAAAGAGCCGCCAGGCAATGATTCCTTCCTCAAATATTTGTATGAACTGCCACAAGCAAATCAATGAATATACAGGTGTGAAGGAACATGAATTGAAGGATTGGAATGGCAATGTGGTTAACGGCACTGCTCAAATTCAATTGCTTTACAAATACGCTGGTTGGGATCCTGACAAGAAGGAATATCGTAGAGATGCTCAGGGAAATATTTTGGCTACTCCTATCAAGTGGACTAAAATTCACAACCTGCCTGACTACGTTTACTTCAACCACTCACAGCATGTTAAGGTAGGGCAGATTCAATGCCAGCGTTGCCACGGCGACATTCAAGACATGGATCAGGTATATCAAGCCGCGCCACTGACTATGGGTTGGTGTATCAACTGCCACCGCCAGACTGAAGTGAAGTTTAAAGAAAATAACTACTACAGCATTTACGAGAAATACAACAAAGAAATTAAAGCAGGAAAACGTGACGGAGTGACTGTTGAGGATATTGGCGGTATTGAGTGTCAAAAGTGCCACTATTAAAATTGTTCTATAGTTTGAATTGTGGGATAAGTACACAAATCGGAATCTAGGACAAGTTTGTTTGGAAAAAGAGTTTTTACTAAAATACGGCGAGTGCAAGAAAATGTTTTGCATTTTGCGTTTTGAATTTTGAATTGAACATGGCTCAGAAAAAATACTGGAAGGGACTGGAAGAGCTTAATAATAATGGAGCTCAGCAAAGTAAAGCCGATGATGAATTTAAGGAATTGCTGCCATTTGCAGACGTTTCAGAAGATTTGTTGTCTGCTACTACTCCGCGTCGTGACTTCCTGAAATACCTTGGATTTTCGACAGCGGCAGCAGTACTGGCTGCAAGCTGTGAAATGCCTGTTCGGCAGGCGATACCTTACGCTATCAAACCGGAAGATATTACCCCAGGCGTTCCCAATTATTATGCATCAACTTATGTGGATGGCGGTGATTATTGCTCGGTAATTATAAAAACTAGAGACGGTCGTCCAATTAAAATTGAAGGTAACGAATTGAGTTCCATCACTCGTGGTGGTACTTCGGCTCGGGTACAGGGTTCAGTATTAAGTCTATATGATAAAGCTCGCCTTCGCCAGCCCTACGCTGATGGCAAACCGGTGGACGTGTTTCAAGACATTGACACCAAAGTAAAAGAAAGTTTGGCGAGCGGTAAGGCGGCTTACTTACTTACCGGAACCATCATTTCTCCTACAGTAAAGTCTGTAATAGACCAATTCATAGCGAAATATCCCGCAGCAAAGCATATCACCTATGATGCAATGTCGTATTCTGGCATGTTGTTAGCCAATGAAGCGAGCTATGGGAAAAGAGCGTTGCCCTCCTACCATTTTGATAAGGCCAAGACGATTGTTTCTATTGGAGCCGATTTTCTTGGAACTTGGCTTTCACCAATAGAATTTGCTAAAGGATATTCTATAGGAAGGAAGGTGAGTGCGGCTAAGCCAACCATGAGCCGCCACTATCAATTTGAAGCAATGCACTCACTAACAGGTGCTAATGCTGACAAGCGTGCGGTTTGTAAACCCTCAGAGTTTGGAGCAGTAGCTGTAGCACTTTATAACGCTGTTTCTACTGGTGCTACACCCAGTTTCGCTTCTCAAGTACTTAACAATTACATTGCTCAAGCTGCAACTGATCTAAAAGCCGGAAATGGTATAGTAGTTTGTGGAAGTAATGACGTAGCTATTCAGACTGTGGTGAACGCCATTAATAGCGCCATTGGCGCAAATGGTACAACTATCAATTGGGCAGTCAACTCTAATTACAAACAAGGTATTGACAGTGATATTGTAACACTTGCAACTGCGATGAAAGCCGGTCAGGTGGGCACTTTAATCATGCATGAAGTTAATCCTGTCTATGATTATATGGATGGCGTTGGCTTCGCCGAAGGCATGAAACAAGTGCCAGTGACAGTCACAACTGCCAGTCATATGGATGAAACTGCTGAGCTTTGTAAATTCATCGTTTCAGACCACCATTATTTGGAAAGCTGGGGTGATGCCGAGCCTAAGACAGGTTATTTCAGTTTAATGCAGCCAGGTATTGCTCCGTTATTTAAGACTCGTGCATTCGCAGGTTCATTACTGAAATGGGCAGATAGTACTAGCAGTTACGCTGATTTGTGGAAGGCTTACTGGATGGGGAAACTTGGTTCTCAAGCTATTTTTGATAAAGCCCTTCAAGATGGTGTTATAGAGCCTGGGACTAAAATGACGGTGACTGACAGTACCGCCGCTACTGCTGCCGCCGCCCCAGCCACAACATCATTTTCGGGTGCTACATTTTCAGGAAATGTAGGAACAGCAGTGGCCGCTATTGCAGCCATGAAGGCTCCCGAGGGCAAGGAATTAGTGATATACGAGAAGGTAGGAATTGGTCGGGGAGGAAGCAATAGCAACAACCCTTGGCTTCAAGAAATGCCTGATCCAATTTCAAAAGTAACTTGGGACAATTATGTCTGTATTTCACAAAACCTAGCGGAGAAATTGGACGGTGAGGGGAATCAGGAAATGGAACTGACTACTCAAAATGAAATTAAGACTTCTAAGCGGGTATTGAAAGTGACGGTGAATGGAAAGGATATTTCCCTGCCAGCAATTGTCGTTCCGGGAATGCATCCAGAAGTTGTTGCCATTGCTGTAGGCTATGGTCGGTCTAAGAAATTAGGTCGTGCTGCGGCAGACTTGGGTAAGAATGTTTTTCCCATGCTTACTTGGAACGGTACGTGCTTCATTACCAATGCTCCTGCAACAGTAGTAAAGACTGACGCACATTACGATGTCGCTCAAACGCAGTCGCACATGAGCTACGAGGGGCGGGATATGATAATGCGGGAATACACCTTGGAGGAATTTGCAAAAAACCCTCGGGAGTTGATGGAAGACCGAATGGAGGAATTTGGACATTTCGCAGTTCTACCCTGGGTAGAGCATGAGGAGTCTAACAAAGGAAGCGGTACAGCTCATAACAGTAAAGACCCTAAAGAAGAGTATGAAGCATTTATGGAAGGGTTTCGTAAAAATGGAACCATGTTCCCAGATTACGAAGAGCCCGGTATCCATTGGGCAATGTCAATAGATTTAAATACATGTATTGGGTGTGGAGCTTGTGTAGTAGGATGTATGGCTGAGAACAACGTAAGTGTTGTCGGTAAGGATAGAGTCCTCAAGAACCAAGAAATGCATTGGATTAATATTGATCGATATTTTACTGGCGATCCGTTGGTTGCCGATAGCATCCAGACAGTATTTCAAGTAATGCTTTGTCAGCATTGTGATAATGCCCCGTGTGAAAACGTTTGCCCTGTTGCTGCAACCAATCACAGCAGTGAAGGCCTCAACCAGATGGCTTATAACCGTTGTATCGGTACTAAGTATTGTGCCAACAACTGCCCTTATAAAGTACGTCGCTTCAACTGGATGGACTGGAACGGAGCAGATTGCTTTGAGGATAATCTCTATGAGGATGGCCGTCGTGATGATATAAATGACGACTTGACGCGAATGGTATTGAATCCCGATGTGACAGTTCGTAGCCGTGGTGTGATGGAGAAATGCTCGTTCTGCGTACAGCGTTTGCAAGATGCTAAGCTCGAAGCAAAGAAGGAAGGTCACCCAATGATGGACGGAAGAGCGCGTACAGCCTGTCAGCAGGCCTGTCCAACAGATGCCATTGTTTTTGGCAATGTAAATGATAAGACTAGCTCTATTTATGCCCTTCGTCATTCAGATCAGATGGAACGTACTTACTACGCGCTGGAAGATTTGCATACCTTACCTAATGTGAATTATTTAAGTAAAGTTCGGAATACAGACATGTTGGTAGGGGGAAATGAAAAGACGGATATTATGATGGATAAGAGTATTTAAAACGTGGCCAATAGCTGTAAAAATATCAAAGGCTCTACAATGGGAATTTTCCAAAGGGGAGCGGATCAAGTGAATAACGACAAACGACTTTAAGCATATCATGCATTTAAAATACGAAGCAACCTTACGGGAGCCGCTTGTAAACGGCCATAAAACCTATGGTCAGGTAACAGAAGATATCATTTCGCCTATCGAGCGCAAGCCAGGTAGAATGTGGTATGTTGGCTTTATTTTTTCGCTAATCCTGCTGGCATTTGGTGTATTCTCCGTTACTTGGACTGTCTATTGGGGCATAGGGACGTGGGGATTGAACAGAACGGTTGGCTGGGGATGGGATATCACCAATTTCGTATGGTGGATTGGTATCGGGCACGCAGGCACTTTGATTTCTGCAATTCTTTTGCTCTTCCGCCAAGGTTGGCGAACTGGGGTAAACAGAGCCGCGGAAGCGATGACTATATTCGCAGTTATGTGTGCAGGAATGTTCCCCATCTTCCACATGGGGCGCGTTTGGGATGGATTCTTTGTTCTACCTTATCCAAATACTCGCGGGCCACTTTGGCCAAACTTCAACTCAGCTTTACTTTGGGACGTGTTCGCGATATCTACTTATTTCACGGTATCCCTACTCTTTTGGTATTCAGGACTTATCCCAGATTTTGCTACTGTTCGCGACCGAGCAAAGACCAAATTTCGAAAGCTTGCTTATGGCTTTGCCTCGTTTGGTTGGACTGGATCATCGAAGAATTGGCAGCGTCAGGAAATGCTTGCGCTCGTACTTGCTGGCCTCGCCACTCCGCTCGTGCTTTCTGTACACACAATCGTATCTTTTGACTTTGCCACGTCCGTAATCCCTGGATGGCATACTACAATTTTCCCTCCATATTTCGTAGCTGGTGCGGTATTCTCCGGTTTTGCAATGGTAAATAGTCTATTGGTGCTTACCCGTAAGATTTTACACCTTGAAGATTACATCACCATTGGCCACCTGGAGGCAATGAATAAGGTAATTGTACTTACGGGTTCTATCGTAGGTATCGCTTACCTTAGTGAGTTGTTTATAGCGTATTATTCACGGTCTATTGGTGAAATGGATGAATTCAAATGGCGTATCCTTGGCCCATATTGGTGGAGCTACTGGGCTATGATGACTTGTAATGTTGTTAGTCCGCAGTTCTTCTGGATAAAGAAATTGCGTCGGAACGTCACCTTCACCTTTATCATGAGTATTGTGGTGAATATCGGGATGTGGTTCGAGCGTTTTGTAATTATTGTAACATCGCTCTACCGCGACTTCCGCCCTGCTGCTTGGGTTTATTATTCCCCCACCTGGGCTGAAGTGGGTTTCTACCTTGGCACATTTGGCCTCTTCTTTACTTGCTACTTCCTATTCGCAAAATACTTCCCAGTAGTCGCAGTTGCAGAAATTAAATTCAATTTGAAGACTAGTGGCGAAAGCTATAAGAAGCAAATGCTTGCTATTGAAGAAATACCTAACGATGAATTTTTCTTGCAACAACAAGCAGCCCACCACCACGACCTTGACCACGAACACGCACACTAGATATATTAGACACATTAATGACAGATTTGATAGTCGCTACTCGCTAAACTATCACAAAAACTAAAAAATGGCCATTAAGAAATTTGCAGTAGCAGCCTACGATGATGAAGAGGTACTTTTTCCCGCAGTAAAAGCGGTAAGGAAAAGTGGTTATAAATTGCACGAGGTTTACACACCATTTGCGGTACACGGCCTAGACGCTGTTGTGGGGCATAAAGAGAGCGATTTGCACATCGCTGGGTTTATTTACGGAATTACAGGTACGGCAACGGCTCTCGGCTTTATGTCATGGATTTTTACCGGGGATTGGCCAATGAACTTTGGTGGCAAGCCACACTTTGCGCTTCCGGCCTTTATCCCTATTACTTTTGAGCTGACAGTATTGTTTTCGGCTGTTGGGATGGTACTTACGTATTGCTACCTCAATCAAATAATGCCAGGGGTAAAGAAGCACGTTTTCCATAAGCGCCAGACGGACGATTTTTTTACTTTGGTAATAGAAATGACCGGAGATACTAGCGATATTGAAGTGTTGGATTTTTTAAAGACAACAGGAGCAATTGAAACAAAGGTGGAAGTAGCTGAATCTGAATGGTGGTATGGGCGTTGGGATAAGAAGGAGAATTACGAATTGGCTGCTGGTTAGCATAAAAATAGGACTGGGAACTTTTAATAATAACATGAAGAATTTTAAAACATTTTTGTCTGTTGCTTTAGCTGCTTCACTAGGCTTAGTAGCGTGCAATACTGGAGGTATCCGGCACAATCCGGGGCGGATTTACGCTCCCGATATGGTGTATTCCCGTGCATATGATGCCTATACATCCAATCCTAATTTCACTGATAGTCAAACTAGTCGCCTGCCTGTACCGGGTACTATTGCTAGGGATCACATGCTGCCTGACCATCTGGTGGAAGGAGATACAAACGCCTATAAGACGTTCAACACTACACTGAAGTTCACTGATGATCAGGTGGATGAAGGTGGACGGTTGTTTAATATCTATTGTGGTATATGTCATGGCGCAGCGTTAGACGGTAATGGCCCTCTTTTCGCCAGTGGTAAGTTTGCTGCAATGCCAGCAAATCTTGTGAGCCCCAATCTTGTAAAATTGTCGGTTGGGCAGATTTATGCAACGATAAAGTTTGGGAAGAATGCTATGGGTTCTTATGCTTCTCAGGTGGATGAACGTCAGCGTTGGATGATAATCGCTTATATAAAGAAAATGCAGGCCAAGAAAGGCGGCGATCCATTTACAATGGGCGTTGAATCTACGGATGCCAGTACACCAAAAACAGACACTACAAAAGCAGACATTGTAAAAAAATAATTTAGGGCGATTGGCCAGAAGCTTTATTTAAATAACTTTACTAGTCAAGCTTTCAACCAATACTTATTTTCAATAAAGAATTTCAATTTAAGATGAACGAACGTTTTGTAATGCCGGCTCGGCTCAAGATAACCAGTATGGCGTTGATTGCCATTGGTTTGCTTACAATAATTATTGGTGCTGTTGTCCTTCTAGGCTCTTCTTCAGACATGGATAAGATTCGATTCTGGGATGCTCTTATGCACAATTCGATTTACTTTTTTGTGGTATCAGCTGCTGCAATCTTTATTATAGCCGCAGTTACCTTGGCACAAGGTTCATGGATAATTGCCTACAGAAGAGTACCAGAAGCGATTGGTGCAAACATTTGGCTTTTTGGCCTCATTGCAATGATAGTGATGTTTTTAGTCGCATTTGTTGTAAGAGTACATACACCATTCGGGGATTTTAGTCCTATTTACAAATGGATGACACCCTTTGATAAACTTACCGGTAAGGCTGACCTCAACGTTCTAGGAAAGCGCGTTATCTTGAACGGCACTACCTTTGCGATATTCACTATTATTACCATTGGGTTGTATTCCTATTTTGGCTTCAAAATTCGTAGTCTTTCTCTTTCGCAAGATAAAGCTCGTCGGAATTCTACTAAGATTTATTGGAAGACTTTTACTGTATCTGGTTTGTTTCTTGTTTTTTATGCACTTACCCAAATGAGTATCCAACCTTGGATGTGGGTAATGAGTATTGATGCACATTGGTATTCAACTATGTTTTCCTGGTATTCCTGGTCTTCATCTTTCGTTGCGGTAATGGGAGTAATTTTACTTTTTGTGGTTTATCTCAAGAATCAAGGTTATTATCAGATTGTCAATATGGAGCACATCCATGATTTAGGTAAGTTTATGTTTGCATTCTCTATCTTCTGGACTTACGTTTGGTTTGATCAATTTATGTTGATATGGTATGCTAATATCCCTGAAGAAACTACTTATTTTAAGATTAGAATGCAAGGGCCATACAGCGTTATTTGGTTCGCTGTTTTTATCATTTGCTTCATCATGCCCTTTCTCATCCTGATGAGTCGGCCGAGTAAGCGGAACTACTTTACTGTTTCCTTTATGGCATTGGTGTTATTCTTTGGTCATTGGCTTGACTTCTATCAAATGATTTATCCTGGCACAATGGGTGGGAATTGGCATATTGATTGGTACGAAATCGGTATCCTATGTGGCTTTATAGGTACTTTGATTTATTCCACCACTTTGTCTTTAAGTAGGCATCCCCTGATTCCCTATAATCACCCGATGTTGAAGGAAGCATTGGTACACGTAAGTTAAATATTTTGGCAGGGAGGTTGCTTTTGGATAACGAAAGTGTATCAGAAGTACAAACAAAATCGGATTAATTGTAGCTTATTTTTGAATATAGAAAATTGAATCTTTAGAAATGTCGTTTACCATATTTGCCTTAGTAGCACTATTTTTTGTCATCGTCTATCAAATAGGGAAGGCAAGCGAATACGCCGGAATCCTCCGTGGTGAGGAGAAAGTGAAGGCGCAATCCAACCGATTGATGGCCGCACTGTTGCTTCTTTTCTTTATCGTGGGTTGTTGGGGGTTATGGGAATGCCATTACGCACTTCTTGATAAAATGCTCCCGAAATCGGCATCTGTGCAGGGTGAGGCTTATGATGAGATGCTGAACGCGACAATTATTATTACCGGTATCGTTTTTATTGCTACGCAAGCGCTACTATTTTGGTTCGCATTTCGTTATCAGGCTCGGGAAGACAGAAAAGCATACTTTTATCCGCACAACAACAAATTGGAGCTACTTTGGACAACTATTCCTGCAATTATTATGGCGATAATGGTAGCAGTAGGGTTGAAGCATTGGTTCTCTGTCACATCTACAGCACCGGCAAACTCACAAGTAGTAGAAATTGTGGGCAAACAATTTAACTGGCTGATTCGCTACCCAGGGGCGGATGGAGAATTGGGCAAGCGCAATTTTCGCTTGATTAATGATGCTAATAACGTTTTAGGCTTAGATTATAAGGACAAACACAACTTGGATGATATTGTAAACCAAAGTGGGGAGTTGCACCTTGTAAAAGGAAGACCCGTAAAATTGATTATTGGATCGCGCGATGTGATTCATGATGTGGGACTTCCTCAATTCCGGTACAAAATGGATGCCGTCCCGGGTATTACAACGAGCATCTGGTTTACACCAAGTGTTTCAACAGAAGAGATGAAAAAGATTACCAAGAATCCTAACTTTGTTTATGAGATTTCTTGTGATCAGCTTTGTGGAAGTGGACACTATTCTATGCGCGGGACAGTGATCGTTCACGATACTCAGGCGGAATTGAATCAGTGGATGAAGTCTCAAAAATCCGATTATGCCATTAACTTTGGCAGTACTGCACCAGCAGCAAGCAGCAGTGGTGTTGACGAAAAGAAAACAACTTCGGGAGATAGTAGCAAGAAAGTATCAATGCGGTAATTGGTTTGGTTATTAGTTGAAAGAAAAGAATTTTATTGAAGTAAGTTGCAAATTTTATTACAATGAGTGAGCAAATAACAATAGACGGGCCAAATGCGGTACAAGGTGGTGGTCAAGTACATGGAGACGACCATCAAATTCATAATGACTTCGACCGTCATGGTGCCCACGACGGCCATGCGCATAAGGAACCGCACTTTATTTTCAAGTACATTTTTAGTCAGGATCACAAGTATATTGCGAAGCAATTCCTGATAACTGGTATTATTTGGGCCATTATCGGAGCACTTTTCTCCGTGTTTTTCCGACTCCAATTGGGCTGGCCAGATAAGACATTCCCTATTCTGGAAACATTCCTTGGGCATTGGGCTAAGGGCGGTAAATTGTCGGCAGAGTTTTACTACTCCTTGGTGACGATGCACGGGACTATCCTCATCTTCTTTGTATTGACGGCTGGGCTTTCCGGTACCTTTTCGAACTTGCTTATTCCACTTCAGCTGGGAGCTAGAGATATGGCATCGCCGTTTATGAATATGTTGTCTTACTGGTTCTTCTTTACGGCAGGTGTCATTATGTTTACCTCTCTTTTTGTTCAAACGGGGCCAGCTTCCGGTGGCTGGACAGCGTATCCGCCGTTGAGTGCGCTCAAGGAAGCAACACAAGGGTCAGGCGTAGGGATGGATTTGTGGCTTGTTTCTATGTCTTTGTTCGTAGTATCATCTCTATTGGGTGGCCTCAACTACGTGAGCACTGTATTGAACATGCGCACAAAAGGGATGAGCATGACTAGGATGCCGCTTACTGTCTGGGCGTTCTTCTTTACAGCGATTTTAGGCATTTTATCCTTCCCAGTTCTTTTCTCGGGCTTTGTATTGCTGATTTTTGACCGCTCATTTGGTACTTCCTTCTATCTTTCAGAGATATTTATAAATGGCCGCGCTTTATCTCATGTTGGGGGCTCTGCCATTCTTTATCAGCACTTATTCTGGTTCTTAGGACACCCAGAGGTGTATATCATCATGCTGCCAGGTATGGGAATTACCTCAGAGATACTATCAACAAACGCACGAAAGCCTATATTTGGCTATTTCGCGATGGTTATTTCGCTAGTGGGTATTACGACATTGGCATTCCTCGTTTGGGCACACCATATGTTTGTAACTGGGATGAGCCCGTTCCTCGGTTCCATCTTCGTTCTCCTGACGCTTTTGATTGCCGTGCCCTCGGCTGTAAAAGTATTCAACTGGTTGACAACTCTGTGGAGAGGTAACATTCGGTTCAATGTGCCCATGATGTTCGCTATCGGCTTCGTGTCAATGTTCATCTCTGGTGGTCTTACTGGTATCTTTTTGGGTAACTCTGCATTAGACATCCACTTGCATGATACCTATTTTGTAATTGCGCACTTCCATATTGTAATGGGCGTGTCAGCGTTCTTCGGAATGTTTGCTGGTCTATACTACTGGTTTCCTAAGTTTTATGGCCGCTTCATGAACAATACACTGGGGTATATCCACTTCTGGATAACATTTATAGGTGCTTATTTAATTTTCTGGCCAATGCACTATGAAGGTATCGCAGGTATGCCACGTCGGTATTATGATTTTAGCGCATGGCAGAGCTTTAAGCAATTCCAGTCTCTAAATGAATTTATCTCTATAGTGGTAATCGTTGTATTCTTTGGGCAATTATTGTTTGTCGTGAATTTCTTTACTTCTATTTGGAAAGGTAAGAAGATGACAGATCCAAACCCATGGCAGTCTAATACTTTGGAGTGGACTACTCCAATCAAGACAATACATGGTAACTGGCCTGGAGAGATTCCAACAGTTTATCGTTGGCCTTATGATTATAAGGATGATGGAAATGGCAAAGATTATGTGCCCCAAAATGTGCCCTTGCGTCCAGGAGAAGAGTCGTACTAAGCATTGAATTTTAGTAAAATAAATCGCCCCTGAATAATCAGGGGCGGTTTTGTTTTTGCCAATTATTTCTTTTTGAGAGCAATATCACGTTGGCTGGAAGTAGGAGGCGTTTGGAACGCTTACCTCGGAATTTCGGGGTGTATTTTAGCTGACTCTTTAGGACTTGAGAAGGATGTGTTGTGGTTTTGTTTATTGTAAAAATGCTACTGCCACAATAATGCAACCTTTTCAAGGTTTGAGAATGGTACTGTTGGATTTTGGAAACTAGAAGAGGTCTGGCTTTCAGAGCTACCATAACTATCTCCCGCAGTCAATTTCTCCTATAGGGCAAATTCTCTTCTATTCCTAAAAGATTCACATCATCTTTGTGGGCGGTTTCGGGCAACTTGTAGAGATGGGTTTTTGTGCATTAATGGGTAAAATACCCACCAAAAGCCGTTGATTAAAATTCAGTTCTCAGTTCTGCATCCCTCGAAATAGTAATGTTACAAAGTAGAACTACATTTATCAATTATCGCTCCGTCGCTGGATGCGCGTCCAAGAACGCAATATTAGCCTTCTCCAACGCCGTCAATTTCAGTTTGTTGAAATCCTTTTGCGTTCCCTTGTACCAACTTTCCTTATCGAAATGCTTTTTAATTTCTTTATTTGTAAAGACAAACCCATGTCTGGCATAGATTTCATTCATCATCACTTTTTTACCCCATGGGGTAAGGTGCTCCAAATCGGTCATGGTCAATGCGCGTTCCGAGCTTTCAGGATATTGTCCGGGAAAGTCTAAGATTGGTGCTTTGTAAGCCGCTTTCCCATACTTTTCTTCGTACGCTTTCTGGGCTTCTTTAGAAAGCTTTCTCCCATCATTTGAGATATTGGGCGTTGAATTTTTGCTGAAATGAATCCCTAAAGCACTTTCTCTTTCCATCACACCTAGTTCGCGTTCTCGCAAAGACGTTTCCCGTTCCCGTAGCCGAAGTTCCCGCACATTCAAGGAGTCTTGCAGTGCTGTAGGGCATTCCTTTTCATCGGGGCGACAGGACGGCATTACAGCAATAACGCCGAAAATGCCCAAAACCAGGGCGGAAATCAGAAGTTGCTTTTTCATAGTATTGGGAATGGATTAAGACGGAAATATAAAAACTATGCCTTCTTTTCGATTGTAAGTTAGGTGAAGACGTCCCACCATCTTTCTATTATTTACTATTTACTATTTACTATTTACTATTTACTATTTACCTTATCCCTTCATCCACTTTCCTTGTTGCATCAATCCCGCTGCACCTACAATTTTATAAAGGAAAATACCTGAACTCAATTCGCTGATATTAATGGTATTGTCTCCATTTGTGTGGCTTAAGGCGGAAGAGTTCAGCAACCTTCCGCTCATATCGTATAACTGAAATAATACATTAGCATCGCTTGTTGGATTGGTTACATGCAACTGGTCTTTCGCAGGATTTGGATAGAGGTGGAAGTTTGGTTTAGTAACGACTAATACACTAGTTGCTGAACCTACCTTCACGTTGTCCATATTGATAGAACCACCTAATGCAGAAACATAATTGAATTTGAAAAGCGCATTGACACTACCACTGGCTACGAAGCTGCTCAAGTCAATTTTCTCGTTCCGCCAATTGCTGTCAGCAGGGGTAATGAAATCCGCATCAATACTTAATGGATTGATTATTGGGGTGCTGAAGGTGGCTAAATCTTTACCACCTTTCTTGTATATCTGGGTGTAGTGGTCGCCGCAATCGGTTGAAATCAACACTTCCAATGTGTCCGCAAAATCCACAGTAGCCGAGAAATAGGGCGGGGTGTATTCATGATAGTTATACGCCACATCAAAGGAGAGACGAGGTTTCACGGCATCAAGTTTCACGAGTGGCGAAATAAGTCCTTCGCCCCGTCCAGCGTTGTCAAAAAAGAAAATGGTGTTGAAGGTTCCTATACTTTGCGCTCCTGATTTGAAAACTGTATTATCTCCAGCCCAAGCCGAATAGAAATCGCCTGCTTCTTGTAATACCCAATTGGCGGGCACATCAGGTCCTTCAAAACCTTCATCTAAACCGGACAGTGCATTTGCATTGTAGTGAAGCGTTGCAGCCGTCTGGTTATTGTTTGAAACAGAATCCGGAAGTATCCCATTAAGTGTATCTACCGCAACGGAAACTGCGTTTCCCCCATTGGCAAGACCGGAAATATTGGTGCTGAGCCAAGCGTGTTGAAAGGGTGCTAAACTGCCTGTCCAAGTTACCGATTGCGTGCTGCTCCCTACAGAATAGTTGAATTTTGCAGAGGTAATGGTGGTTTGGCCATTATTTCTAAATAGTAATCTGCTGCCTGAAGTGGCGGAGCAACTCACCAGTGGATTTGGGTAAAACCTTGACACTTCCAAATCCAAACCCGCATGTGCCGGAGTGTTGAAGAAGTTCAGGAAATCTGACATGATGGCGTAGGAAGGTATTGCATGACCCATTCCCGCAACTTCTATAAAGCGAAGTTTCCCGTCGTTCAGAATCAATTGCTCATTCATAGAATCTATGGAGCTGGCATAGGCGATATCAGTACTTCCGTGCGTAATGAAAATAGGGATTTGGGAGACATTTGCATAATTAAAACTATATGCAGTAGGATGTCCGTTTAATGCTTCTTTCACGCCCTGAATAGCAGGCGTATTGAGCAATAATCCTTTGAGAGTACTGTAATTATCTAAGCCATAACGCAAAGCCGCCCGACCGCCTAATGAAAAGCCTTGTAGGATGATGTTGGCGGTGTCGATATGGTAAACGGAACTAGCCATGTCGATGCTTTTTTGGATAATTTGCTCACCACCGCTACCATCGTAAAAATCGCCGGACTTATTAGCTGCTTCCGGGCAAACGAAAATGGTGTTTGGAATATTAGCTGCGAACGTGACGACAAGCCCATTTCGGTAATTGCTGCAAGTGTCGCCTAGACCATGTAGCCCAATAATGAGCCGATATTTAGTTGTCGAGGAATAACTCGTTGGCACATAAATGGAAACAGCTCTATTACTGCCCATAAATGAGATTGTTGTGTCAAAGCTTCCCGTTTTTTGTGCGGAGGCAGGAAGCATAGCAAAGCAGGCGGCACATAGGAATAGCGTAAGAACTGAATTCTTCATGGTTAATCTTTTAAACGTCCGCGAAGTTAATGGTTAATGATTAATGGTTAGTACTGTTCCAAAATTTTAATACTCTTGCCTCGCAGGAAGCGATGATTTAAGCTTCAAACGTAAATTGCGCCCTTTCAGGGTTTGCATTGGCACAAAGAATCAATATGGATGTTATAATAATTAATATGTTTTAAGACTACAAATTTGCCTGCATTCATAAAAGAAAAACTTCGTGGTCTGGAGCCGCAGTAAGTGCTTGTTCTTAGTGTACTAAATAACTGTAACGAAATAACCTGCTCATTTGTGTCCTAGAACTGCATCTGGAAACTGATTTTTCTCTCCACGAAATCAAGGTGTCAGATAGATGGAATATCCCAAATTCAAAGTCAACACGATTGCCTGGAGTTTTAGTTTGCTACCAGTTTTGGTGAGCTCGATAGCTGCATCGGCTAGACCCGCAATCGATTTGTTTTTTTCAAGGGAATTTTCCTCCTTGTCAAAGTCGAATCCATATTTCTTTCGCATTGCAGCGTCGAAAAGCAAACGCATCGGCTGAGCCGTTGTGGACTGGATGCCCGGTACGTTTAAGGCTTTGAGGTACAGGCCTCCCTGTGGATTTTCACTCAATGTGACCGTATAATCTTCCAGGGGCAGGAGGCAGGAATAGGTGGGCGGATCTCCCTTTCGCACAGCAATTGGCACGCCCTTTACTTTTGCAAAGCCGTCCGTACGACCTGCCTCAATCAGGACTTTGAGCTGTTTTACAAATTTCGCAGTGCTGGCCGGCTGGCTATAGCAAGCCAAGGAGAGGGAGAGGAAAACAAGTAAAATGGATATCTTTTTCATGGTTTATTTTAAAAAGGTGTAATGTGGGGAAAATAATTTGTTCAGCGTGATTTACTTACAATAGTTCTTGATCCAATCTGTAGCCATAGCCAAGCCTAGGGTTTGTGCCTTTTGCATGTCTGCACAGCCGCCGGGTTTATCATCTGATTGATATTTGGCTATGGCACGACCAGCAACCCCCTCCGGGAAGTCAGGACGCAGCCGGACGAGAGCATCTAGATCCACGATAGCAGCGCGGTACTCTTTGGCATCGATAAGAGCAATCCCCCGATTGAAAAGTGCATGTTCATTTTCGGGATCCTGATTCAGGACAGCACCAAAATCTTTGATTGCACCTTTTAGGTCGCCAGTTTTATGTCGCACCTGGCCGCGGCCACTTCGCGCTTCAAGGTCTTTCCGGTCAATGCGGATGGCCTGATCATAAGCATTCAGCGCACCGTCATCTAAGTCTTGCCCACGATACAAATCGCCTAATTTCCGCCAGTTGGCACCATCGCTCGGCACAAGCTGAGTCACCCGGAAAAGGTCGGCGGCTGCACCAAGATCATTTTGTTGTGCTTCGCGCACAATACTGCGATTGCGATAAGCACCATCATCGTCTGGAGTTTCTTTTATGGCAGTAGTAAAGTCCGCTTCGGCACCAGCGAAATCTTTAGCATATTCCTTAGCTAGACCTCTATTGAAAAATGCACCGGGAAGCTTCGGGTTTATGGCAATAGCCTGGTTGTAATCCTGAATGGAGGCTTGAGCCGCACCCAGAAACAGCCGCGCACTTCCCCTCGCATAATAAGCTTCTGCATGTTGGGGAAACAAGGCAATGGCCTTGGTAAAACATGCCTCCGCACCTTCATAATCCTTTTTCTCATGCAATTTAAGACCATCGTAGTAGTAGTCTGCAGCATTGGCCGTGCGGGCTGGGGCAACATAAAGTCCGGAGGAGCCAGAACTGCTAGATTTCGGGGTGGGTGTGACAGAGTAATTGCTGCTTTTGCTGCTGTTGTTATTGTAAGTAGGTGTCGGGCTTGAGGCCGCCGGTATTGTGTATTCCTTGGTCACTACAGGCACTACATATGCCTTATTACCCGAATAGTTGGTGCCTTGAGAGCTGTTTCGGTAGGTCTGAGCATAAATGGAGAAAGGGAAAACCAATGTTGCTACTACTATGAAATATTTCATTGGGAGGATTGTTTTAGGTTACCTTGCTGGTAAGACATAGAAGTTTTGCAACGCAGTTTTCCTTGAAGGTCGCCTACTTCTTTTACTTGGATAAAAAAGCAATGATTTTTGCCGAATGCTACAGAATCATCCGGCTTCGAAAAGACGGAAAAGTAATTCTAAAGGTCATTTCTATACCTTAAGGAACAAGCAACGTGAAAGATTTCTCGGCTTTCTCAACCATAACCACCACTTTCGTTGGCTCCCAAGTCGCTGGTGCCAGATTGATATAAGTGTCGTAGTCAGTTGCCTTTTCAGGATGTGTCTTTAGTTCATCTCTTTCCGTGCCTAGGTCTATTCCATTGGCTACACGCTGGGCGTTGTTCAGCAACGCGGCCACGGCTTTGCCCGTCCCTTTTTCGGGCGCACTTTGGGCATTTAGGAGCATTCCTCCTTTTGATAGTTCTATTAATACCACGTCGAAGCCAGTCAGCAGTTTAGTACATTCATACACTTTCCGACCGGCAGCGGTAGTGCTTATCAAGGCACCTCGAATGCTGGCATAGTGGTCATTGTGGCTGGCCTCCATCAAGGTTTTGAGTTGTTTGAAAAAGATTGGAACGTCCACCGATTGTGCTTGTGATGAAAAGGAAACCACAAGCATGACCAGAAATAAAGAGATTTTATGCATCGGTTGAAAGTTTAGGAAAGATGAAATGGATGGCAACGTATTTTTTTGGCAGGATTATAGACTTAGTCACTTTTAAAAGGACTTGCTGTTTATGAACCCTTGCCTCGAGCAAATCTACTTGCATCATATCCAAGCCACAATACCACTTTCGTGTAATGCCGCTACTTGACTTTATTCAATGCATCCGTCCTGGATGTCACCTGTAGCTTCTGGTAGATGTTGTGAATATGCTTGCGAACCGTCTCGATTGAGACTTGCAGACCTCCGGCTATTTCTTTATAGCGAAAGCCCTTTGAAAGCAGTTCCAAAATCTCCCGCTCTCGCGCCGTCAACTTCTCCAGCTCAGTGGATTGCGGCCTCTTCAGGTTGAAGGAAGCGACCACTTTTCTTGCAATGGTACTACTCATGGGTGCGCCGCCGGAATGCGCGTCGGTGATGGCTTCAAGGATTTTATCGGGCGGCGTGGATGTCAGTAAATACCCTACCGCGCCTGCTTGTAATGCTGCGAAGATCATGGTTGTGTCCTCCAAGGAAGTACACATCACGAAGTGGGTGGTCGGACAAGCATCCTTCAACTGTTGGACCACCCAAATGCCCGACTGTTCAGGCAAATGGATGTCCACCAAGGCCACGTCTGGCGCATATTCTGGTATGCCTGCAATCGCGTCTTCCGCGTTCTGAAACGTCGCCACACAGGTATAGCCGTCACTGCTATTAATCAGGAAGCAAAGCATTTCCCGGGTTTCCGGCTGGTCTTCTACTATGGCAACAGTAATATTCATAGGGTTCAGTAGTAACAATCTTAAAATTAGGATGACGGTGAAGCCAGGCATCTACCACTTCCGAATAGTGATATCAATGCGGTTGGTGGGGTTTATTGTGTTTCTTTTAATTAGTTTATTGCCGTTATTATCATAGGCAAATCTGTGGAATTGTTAGTTACTTATAGGCGTACAAAAGCGGCGTTCGAAAATCTTAGTGCTCTTCCTTTTCCCGAAGTTTCGCTCGTAGTGTTCTTAGTGCCCTCACTCTGCTAAGAGCGGCAATGCCCAGAAGGACGTGATGGCTTTAGAGATTAATTTTCAAATTTTCAAATCGCCAAATTTTCAAGTCGAATCACTCTTTCCATAAAAACGGAAACAAAATCAATCCCAAAAAGAGCACCATTAAATCGAGCCCAAGCACCACGGTCGCCAATTTCCACCAACCCGGAAAGTACATCGGAGCAATGGCATTTTGTGCCAATTTGCTCAGCATCATCAGTAAAGGTGTGATGAGCGGAAAGCCCAATATAGCCATCAAAGCCGCGTTCTGTCCAGCTTTTGCAGCAATAGCAGAAAGGAAAGTGAAGATAATTGAAAGGCTGATGCTGCCTATTGCCGCAACGAGAAAAAACAATTTTACTTGGATAATGGGTAAGCCTAAAAGCAAGGCAAACAGTAGCAGACTCACTAAGGTCATTCCCAACTGTAGAATAACACTGTACAGCATTTTAGCTAGCAGGAAAGTCTGTGGCTTAACGATGCTATAATAGTAGCGAAAGCGTTGGGCAGGTTCTTGCAGAAAAGAGCGGGCAACGGAGTTGACGGTGACGAATAATTGTGTGAGCCAAAACAGCACATTCCATACATCAGCCTCCGGCCTACCAGCCATCATGTACACCGCAAAGACGGTACTTCCGATGTACAAAACCACGCCGTAGAGCGTGTGTTTTTGTCGCCATTCCTGGATTAAATCTTTTGTGACAAGTGCTAGAAACGGGCTTCGCATTTGTGGCGAAGATAAAGTTGATAAAGAGCCGAAGATAGAATTCCTAAAAAGTTTGTTCCACTCTTGTTCCGTTATGGTATTTTGAAGATTTTTTTAGAAGAAATTCTCGCGAATTTAATGAGTAGAAATAGTTTGAATCATGCATTTTTAAGGGTTTTTACAGTGCTTAAAAAGAAATCTTCGCTTCTTGAAAAAAAATTTTTGGCAGTGAAAATTTGAGCTTCTATATTTGCACTCCCCAAGCCGGGGGATTTGTTCTTTTAATTCTTTTTTTGCGGAAGTAGCTCAGCTGGTAGAGCACGACCTTGCCAAGGTCGGGGTCGCGCGTTCGAATCGCGTCTTCCGCTCCAAACAAACTTTATTCCATGTCCGATAGCGGGTTTGGAATTTTTTGTTTTAAGTCAATTGGTGGAATTGTTAGTGATTAATTGTTAATTATTAATGGTAAATGGTGCTTCTTAAGGTTTAGTGGAGTGTTATTGTTTTTTGCATTTTACCTTTTGAATTAGTGTTGCCCTGGTGGTGAAACTGGTAGACACGCAGGACTTAAAATCCTGTTGGCCGCAAGGTCAGTACGGGTTCGATTCCCGTCTGGGGCACATAGCCACCTTAATTGGTGGCTTTTTTATGCGTAAATAA
>JBDTKK010000275.1:0-4059 GCA_039935335.1 Chitinophagaceae bacterium | reverse complement strand
CCCGCTGGTTAATCACTGTATTTAATCAACCGCTGCCAACACCACCATCCGACGCTCAAGGTACCGATGGAAAAGCCCCAAAACAAAAATCAGACAACACCCTCGGCACAGCAATTCTCAATCACTGTATGACTACCGTACTTTCCGGGAGTAAGCAATCTACTTCGTACATCCACCCTTCCGACTTTACAACGGCCTTTCTTGATTTAATCCGAAACGCAGACACATCACAAAGCGTCAGTCCACTACCTACCGTGATGACCGAGCTGATACCGGTGATTTCAAATTCGCCGGTACTGAGCCATGAGCAAAAAAGGACTCTGGCTACTTTTGCCCAGCAGGCAGCAGATGAGTTCAATTTGCAAAAGGACCTGGTTGAAGCAAAACAAGTGGTAACCGATGCCAAAACGGAATTTACATTATTTCGGAAGAAAGTAGAAGATTGGTATGACAATAATACGCAACGACTTATAGGTAATTTGAAACGACAATCACAGGTCGTCACCTTTATAGTCGCCACGCTATTTGTCTTCTCAGGGAATGCCGACACTATTAAAATATCCAAATTCCTCTATGCCAACAAAGATGCGCGCGAGCAATTAGCTCAGGAGGCATACAAATCAACCAAGAATGCAGACATGAAGTCTCTAGTGCAAGCAGAACAGTATAAAGCTGCGAAAAACAAAGATACAGCTATCGCTAAGATTTTGGACAGTGTTGCTTTATCGGAAGTAGTTACCACCTTGCAGCAAAAGTCAGTACAAATAGACTCTATGTACTCGCTTGTCGCCAATTCGGTGCCTTTGGGATGGCAAACAGGTGAGTTTACAGGTCTGTGCCGAAGCGGTGCCGCAAACATTTTTACCAAAATTCTTGGCCTTATAGCAACTATCCTCGCTATTATGCTGGGCGCACCTTTTTGGTTTGATTTATTGAATAAAGTCGCGAATCTTAGAGGCGCAGGACCGAAGCCGGTAATGGAAAATAAAGATAGTGAAAAAAGCAGCGGATAAATTATATCAACCATTTATGGTGTTGGCTTCAAATTAAACAGTAATACCTGAAATTCATTGAAGAAGCATTGCGCCAAACGAGCAGCAATGAATAAAACTATTGACAAAGGGCTAAATTCTTTTTTCAAAGGCCGCCACTATAGGCGGCCTTTGTATTTTACGTGTTTCTAAGGAAATAGTGAAATCCCGAATGTCTTTTTTTACACAGAAGCCGTAAGGAACGTACTTTTAAAGTTTTTGATTCTAAAGAATGTAGAAGACACGCTGCGTTTCGCCAAACTGTTCAAAACAGCGCCGAAGCATTGCTTCCAGCACCTTTGCCTATTATTTTGTCCCTTAAACCCAATTCTTTAAGAAATTGTCTTGTAAATGTTGCACTTTTGTAAATCTGCGACTTTGTAAAAAAAGAATAACACTCCGCTACTAACCAATTCTATGAGCTTCCCTAAAAATTGACGGCATCATTCTTTCAGTTCAGTTGAATCAAGCAAAGACCATCTTGACATCCAATAACAATAAACAATTTCATTCCTAAAAGATGAAAGTAACAGGTTTTACATTTATTAGAAATGCCATCAAATTTGACTATCCTGTAGTCGAAGCGATTAAGTCTATACTTCCCTTGTGCGACAATTTTGTGGTGGCCGTTGGTAATTCGGAAGACGGAACCCGAGAATTAATCTCCAGCATCAATCCTGAAAAGATAAAAATCATTGACACCATTTGGGATGATAGCCTTCGCGAAGGAGGGAAAGTATTGGCCGTGGAAACAGATAAAGCTTTTGCCGCGATAGACGAAGATACTGATTGGTGCTTCTACATTCAAGGAGATGAGGTTGTGCATGAGCAATATCACGCTGCGATAAAAGCTGGCATGGAAAAGTGGAAAGACGACAAATCGGTGGATGGATTGCTATTTAAATACCTACACTTCTATGGTTCCTACGATTATGTCGGAGATTCCTCCTCTTGGTACAACAATGAAATCCGGATTATCAGGAAAAACCCCAAAATCTATTCCTATAAAGATGCGCAGGGTTTTCGGAAGAATGAGGATGAAAAGCTGACTGTTGCGCCAATAGATGCTTTCGTTTATCATTATGGATGGGTGAAAGAGCCTGAGGCGATGCAGAAAAAGCAAGAGGATTTCAATAAGCTTTGGCACGATGATGAATGGGTGAACAAAAACGTAAAGGCTGCCGAGCAATTTGATTATGAAAGCCATATCAATGCGCTACAAAAATTTACAGGAACGCATCCTGAGGTAATGGAGGAAAGGATAAAAAGTAAAAACTGGCAGTTTGATTACGACTTATCGTTTAATAAGTTTACCTTGAAGCAGCGAGTAAAGAATTTTTTACAAAACAAACTCGGCTACAACCTTAGTTACCGGAATTATATTTTGAAGAAATGAACAAGATGATCATGCTCGGAATAGCGGTTTTTACCTTGGCTTCTTGCCAGAAAACAAACACGCAACCTGATTTACCACCAATAACCCAAAATGGTGCAAATACCTTTGGATGCCTAATAAATGGCGAACCTGCGTATACTTATTTATACTCTAACCAATTGGCAGGGGAAGGAGTGGAGTTTGAAGACTTATCGTTAAATTACTCTAACTTGAATATATGGGCTATTACTAGAAATAATGGGATAAGAAGGGACTTTTATTTTAGTATTAAAACCCCTCCTCCCCCCCAATTAATGACATACCCAGCTAATATTATTTCTAATGATTTTAGGGAATATGGATGTTCAGCTAATGATGGTAAAACTATTTATACTACAGATTCCTTATTGCCTGCAACTATAGCTTTTACAAAATTTACAGGTGATTATAAAGTAGGCAATATCCCTGGCAATATCCTTTCAGGAACTTTCGATATGATTATGCACAATGACAAGGGAGATACTATTCATTTGACTAATGGTCGTTTTGACATTAAATACCAATAAAGTTCATTCTAAAAAACCTGCTATAAAAAGCATTTAGCGAAAAAAATTGAAAACATAATTACATTTAGTAAAAATTACTCTATGAAATACTTACTTTTTTGCCTCATGCCACTTTATTTGTTTTGCGCCATTGCTTGCAAAAAGAAAGATTCACACCCTGAGCTACCACCGATTACGCAAACGGGTGCCAATACTTTCGGTTGCCTTATAAATGGTGTACCTGCTTATACTTACTTGTACTCTAATCAATTGGCTGGGGAAGGAGTAAAATATTCTGATCAGTCTGGTAATTACTCAAATTTGAATATTTGGGCGATAACGATAAATAATGGCGTAAGAAGAGACTTTTATTTTAGCATTAAAACACCCCCCCCCCTCGAATTAAAGACCTATCCAGCTAATATCATTTCTAATGATGCTAATGAATATGGCTGTACCATAAATGATGGTAAAACCATTCATAGTACTGACTCCTTATTACCTGCTACAATTACCATTACAAAATATATTGGAAATATACTTTCTGGAACTTTTGAAATGACGATGACGAATCACAATAGAGACACTATAAGATTAACCCAAGGTCGTTTTGACATCAATACAAAATGAACCAATTTTTATGAAAAAAATATTTATAAGTCTATTCATTTTGTTTTGTGCTTTTCAAGTAAATGCACAAGACTCCCCCGCTCCCGCAAGCATTCCACCCATCCTTTCCACCATAAGTAAACCTCTGAACGTACAACTTAAAACGCTCACCCTGCGGAGTTTTACAATCATAGCGAGGCTCCCGCAAGCATGGCGCGTGGCTTCCCGAGCGTGAGCCTGCTTGTGGGTGGTCTGGCATAAGGCATTCATGTTTTTTCAAAACCCAATTAATATTATTCCTTCCAACCAACCCTTTCTCCCAACATAATCTCCTGCGCTACTCCAAAACCAAGCTTCGGGCCTTTTTACAAACCCAGCTTTCACATGATTTTGATGAAGGTAATCCAGTTTCTGCAAAATTACCTCACGGCTGTACAATTCCACAGGATGATTATGTTGTTGCCACAACTGAAAGTCGCCATGATTATTGCTGTTGGCC
>JBDTKK010000274.1:0-4978 GCA_039935335.1 Chitinophagaceae bacterium | reverse complement strand
ATGGCTGGACTGCTAAAACAGATCAGTAAACAAAAAATCCTACAACGACCCGGGAGGCAGTTTAGCCGACGTCTCAAAAAGGGAGCATACAGAAAATATAAATGAACATTAAGTTAGTGCCATTACTCTCCGCCAGAGGCGGAAGAGGGGTCTCGGCTGAGCCGAGAGGACAGTTTATAATGTGGCCATTCAGATGTCCATTTGGTATAATTTCCTCCAAAA
Source organism: Chitinophagaceae bacterium (assembly GCA_039935335.1). GTDB lineage: Bacteria > Bacteroidota > Bacteroidia > Chitinophagales > Chitinophagaceae > UBA1952. Next base: position 4,756 of record JBDTKK010000274.1, on the reverse strand, counting down.
ATGAAAAATAGAATTACTTGTTGATGGCATCAATTTTATAGTTCTATAGCTACAAACACACACCATGGAAGACGCAACAATAAACAACGAAGAGGAAAAAGACGAGCAAACCCCAGAACAGAAAGGGCACAAAAGAGGGGGCATACACAACAATGCGCTTTTTGCGGCGGGCATGGGGCGAGCGGCTACCGCAGCAGTAAACCCACACAATACTAGTGCCTTGGCTCAAACAGGTACCAATGCATCCTACGAGGGGCCCACATCACTTAACGCAGGAGGCACAGCAGGAGCGGGTTTCGGAGTAAACCAATCGGCGGTCGACTCTTCAACAAAGACAAATTTGGGGTACTTGGATGCTAGTGAAGGCCAGGGAAAAGAAAACAATGACGATACCGCATCAAACGCGAATCATGCGGAAGATGAAAAGCAGGAATAAGGATAAAATCGACTTACATTTAGGCTGAAGGATTTGTTTAGTCTAGACCATGACGGTGGACACTACTTCCATTCGAGTCTTCCTTTCTTTCATAAGAACCTTCCCAATTCCAATTCGGGAAGGTTTTTTAAATTAAAGCCCGTTAAGAATGTTATTTTCGCGAAATATTCTTCCTCAGTAAAAATAAAATGGACGACCTTAAACTTAGCCTCAAACAACAAATTATTGACTCCCTAAATCTTCAAGGCATGAAGCCAGAAGATATAGAAGACGACGCACCGCTTTTTGGAGAAGGTTTGGGCTTGGATTCCATCGATTCTCTGGAATTGATGGTGCTGTTGGAGCGCAACTATGGCATCAAAATAGAAGATGCACGAGAGGGTCGAAAAGTGTTGAATTCCGTCCAAACAATGGCGGACTATATCAAAGAACACAGCCCAAACGGCTAAGAATAATTTCTCCTTTTTCTTGAAAGAAATCTTGCCGCATGCCTGAAGAAACGGAGCGAATAGTAGTGAGCGGGATGGGACTAATAACGGCGCTGGGAAAGGGTTGTACGGCACATTTAGCTGCCCTTAAATTGCAAAAAAGCGGCCTTCGCCACCCTAAAATTTTACAAACAATCCATGCTGCCGAGTTTATGCTTGGGGAGGTGCAGCTTGATGATGCTTACATGATGAGCTTCCTCGGCATCCCGACAGAAAAAAAAGGGTATAGTCGCACTACTTTAATATCCCTATATGGCATGGCAGATTTACTAGACTCAGTGGATCTTAGCTGGCTGCAAAAACAGGAAAAATTAGCTTTCATCAACGCCAATACCGTTGGCGGTATGAGCACTGTAGAAAACCTGTACATGGAAATGATTTCTGACCGAATAGACGAGGAAACAGACCAATGGATAGATACAGTTGATTGCGCAGAAAGCACCGAGTTTGTGGCTCGTTTTTTTGGTCTTAAGCCTGCAATGGCCACTATTAGTACAGCCTGTTCTTCCTCGGCAAATTCCATTATTGTGGGTGCAAGAATGCTGCAACACGGCCTTGCCGATGTGGTGGTAGCCGGTGGTGGCGATGCTTTGAGCCGATTTACCTTAAATGGATTTCATTCCTTAAAAAACGTGGACAGGGAAGCCTGCAAGCCTTTTGACCAAAATAGAAATGGCTTGAATTTAGGCGAAGGAGCCGGCTATGTTTTACTCGAGAGAGAAAGTACTGCTCGCGCCAGAGGAGCAAATATCCTTGCAATCTTGAGCGGATACAGCAACCATAACGATGCCTACCATCCTACGGCACCTTCACCCGATGGATCTGGAGCTGTACGAACCATGCTGGGGGCATTGGAGCATGCCGGCTTGCCGCCCGAAAGTATTCACTACATTAATGCCCATGGAACTGCTACGCTGAATAATGACCACGCCGAAGGGCTCGCTATTCAGCAACTTTGGGATGGAAACCCTCCTGCCTTTTCTTCCACCAAACCCTTTACTGGCCATACACTCGCAGCCGCAGGAGTAGTGGAAGCCATCCTTTCTATTGTTGCAATGAATGAGGGGATGATTCCACCGAATTTGAACTGGACAACCAAAATGGAGGAGCTGGAAGTAGCGCCTTCTACACTGCCGAAAGAGCAAAACATAGACCATGTGATGAGTAATTCTTTTGGCTTCGGCGGCAATAACGTTTCTCTTATTTTTTCGAAGGCATGAAACAGCCACTTTATATAAAAGCAGCAGTCGCCATTTCTCCACAAGAAAGCTTTGAGGATTCCAAATTTTTAAAGCCAATTATCACTAGTAATAACGGTAAGCTTTTTGCCATCGACGCAGCTTACCAACAATACATTTCCCCGGTAGCCATTCGGCGCATGAGCCGCATCATGAAGATGACAATTAGCTGCGCCATGGAAGCCTTGAAACGCGCTACTGTGGCTACGCCTGATGCCATTATCACTGGTACCGGACGTGGTGGCGTTACAGATATGGAGCACTTTGTGAAAGACATGATACGGTTGGAAGAAGGCGCGATGAACCCAACTGCTTTTATCCAGAGCACGTACAATTCGCCCAACGGTTGGATAGCCATGCAGAGCAAATGCACGGGTTATAATCAGACTTATGTACACCGTGGTAGTTCATTTGAACTTGCTTTACAGGATGCGCAAATGTTAGCCGCAGAAACGAAAAATCCAATCAATATTCTCGTTGGCTGTTTTGATGAACTCACCGAAGACTACTATCATATCCGCAGGAAAAGAGGCTATTGGAAGAATCCAGCCGTGGCATCAGACCAACTTTATAAGCATCCTGAATTGAAGGGAACAATTGCAGGCGAGGGGACTACTTTTTTCGTTTTAAGTAACCAAAAAGAGGGCACATTTTGTGAGATAAGCAATCTGAAAATCGTGTATCGAGCAACGGCTGAAATTATCGCAAACGCGCTACAGGAGCTACTTTCAGAGGAAAACCTCAGGGTAGAAGACATTGATATTGCTCTTGTAGGAGAAAATGGAGATAGTACTCAAGCCCTACTTTACGAAGGTGTTTCAGCAACCTTAGAAGGTGTACCTACGCTAAGGTTCAAGCATTTATGTGGCGAATTTGACACCGCATCAGGCTTTGCAACTTGGTATGCGGCTTACCTTTTGGCCGAGGAAAAATCACCTGCTTTAAGGAGAAGAAATCTAGTCCTTATCAACCACTATATTTTGGGCAGCGCGTCACTCATTTTCCTGAAAAAAACCAGCTTTTTGGAAGCCACTTTTTAACGATGCATTTACAACGTATTAACAAAACAGCAAACTGTCTGTAACGCAGTATGTTTTATAGATAATATAAATTAAGGTTATCGTAAATAATATCCCAATACCGTTTAAAAACGGTAAAAAGCTTGGGAATACCGAAATAATTTTGCTCTGCAAATCATTCAACAATAAAAAACAAACAACATGAAAGCAACAATTCTAATCGGCTCTTTAGCCCTCGCAACCACACTTTTCACTTCTTGCCAGCAAGCAGCAGTAACCGCTCCAGGCGCAGACGCAACCCAAGTGACAGTAACCAACAAATCCGTCACCCACAGTAATGCACGCATTACCGGTGTTGATTATTCCCAACCTATTTCCCTTGACGAAGGAAATAAAATGATAGGCAGCTATCTTCAAAGTGTAAATTATCCGTACCAAGATACTGCATTACGCGCACTTTCATTTGATGCAGACACTCTTCGTGCTTATCTTGCAAATCCAAGCATCACAACCATGAAGTTCTACTTTGGCCACCAACTAAGCTATCTTGCCTCTGGAGGACCTGTGGGTCAATACGTTGGCATGAAGCCAGGAGCTTTGACTATTATTGCAGTTGGCCTCAATGATGCCGGAGCTGTGGTAAGAAACACTTCAAACGGAGTCTATGAGCATGCAATGCCTTGCCCTTATAGCTGCGGTATCCAAACCGATGCGTTTTTACACTAGAAAACGCTTAGCCTAATTTTAGTTAATTTTAAAATGACTTTTCACTAAAAAAATGACTAGCTGGGCTCCAAAGTTCTCCCCATACATAATTTTATTACTTTCTGCATGTATCTGTAGTTGGATAAGATGGCCAATATTAAAGAAGGCAGACCGATGGATCTGCCTTCTTCTTTCATTAACTGTTATCGAAGAATCCTTGGCAGAATATTTCAAAATTTATTTCAGAAACAACTCGGTAATTTATCATATTTATACACCAATAGAGCTATTTATAATCTGTATTTATTTTGACTTAAGTCTGAAGATAACGAAGCCGTATAGGCTCGCCTTCCTAATTGGAATCCCTGGAATTATCGTTAGCGCATTTATTACAATCTACATTCAGCCATATTATAAGTTCAATTCCTACTTTCTTCTTATTGAAGGGCTTGTGATTGTAAGTCTGTGCTTGTTAGCATTCTATAAATTACTTTTAAGGGAGGATATAGTTCCAAAAATGATGGCTCAATTTTGGTTAACTATATCGTTCCTATTGTATTGGAGTGTGACTTATATTAGTCTTGGACTATTTAGTGGAGAGGTTAACAATATTGATTTTGTTGCAAAAATCATAGCTTGGACCTTATATATACCGAATTTCCTATTCTACGTAAGCTTGATGATTGTATTTATCCGTTATAAAAAATTAATACCATCAGGTGAATGATACTCTAATTATATTCATAGCAGGGACTTTTCTAATGCTTATCTTCGCCGTCATGATGGTGGTCTTTCTTGTCATTCACAAGCAACGGCAAAACCATTCGAAGTTGGAGCGGCAGCAACTAGAATTCTCCTACAACTCTGCCT
>JBDTKK010000273.1:0-5955 GCA_039935335.1 Chitinophagaceae bacterium | reverse complement strand
AGTATCCAGTGCTGTGAATATGGGTTTTGGCGATTTTACACCTACGCAGATAGACCAAGTAATGAGTGGTAAAGTGGCTTCTGTAAAAATGGGTATGACTGATATTGAAGACCAGGTTTCGGGCGGTAGCAACGTGAAGGATTTTGAGAGCATGCTCCAACTAATGTATTTGCGCATGACCGCTCCGCGCAAAGACGAAGAACTGTTTGATGCTTATAAAATGAAGCAAAAACAACAGCTTCAATTCCTCGCTGCTTCGCCACAAATATTCTTTGTGGACAGCGTGTATAAAGTGCTTTACCAACACAATCCTCTTGCACCGTCTCCAGTGCCGCAGGCCAAAGATTTTGATGCTATTAATCTCGACCGCGCTTTGGAAATTTATCATTCAGAGTTTGGGAATGCCAAAGGATTTCACTTCTTTTTAGTAGGAAATATCACGCCTGAAAAGGCATTGCCTTTACTCGAGACTTATCTCGGCTCATTGCCTGCAAGTGGTGCGCAGCCTACGTTTAAAGACAATGGTGTGCGTCCGGTGAACGGCATTGTACACCTCGACATTAAGAAAGGAACAGAAAAGCAAAGCCTCATCGTTTCGCTTTATCATGGAGAGCGACCTTATACCGAGGATTTCGCTTTGCGCACGCAAGCTGTAGCTGAAGTTTTGAACATTAAAGTGATTGAAGAATTACGCGAAAAGCTGGGCGGCATCTACACGGGAGGCTTTCAGGCGGATGTTTCAAAAGAGCCTTATCCGCATTACCAAATCATGATGTACTTGCCTTGCGGCCCTGAAAATGTGGCAAAATTGATAGCTGCGAGCAATGGAGAAATCAAGAACTTGAAAGAACACGGCGTTGAAGGAAAGGATCTTGAAAAAGTAAAAAGCCAATGGCGCGAAAAGCACCTAGTGAACATCAAGGAAAACGGCTACTGGAGCGACAAGCTGGAAGAGATTCTCTTTTGGGGACAAGACAAAAGCCATGTCCTTGACTATGAAAAATGGATGGAATCTTTGACTTCCAAAGACGTGCAGGAAACCGCGAAGATTTTATTTGACGGCAAGAATGAGTTTCTGGCGGAGCTGAATCCGGAGGGGAAGTAGAGGTTTTAAAAGTCTTAACAAAACAGCCCGTCTCTTCCGAGGCGGGCTGTTTTGTTTTTCGTTGCAGGGTGGAGACCTTGCTATTGCGGGACGAGCAGCAAGGGCGAAAAAGACCGTTTTGGTTTTATTAGTTTTCATGATTAGGTAGTTAGATGATGCTGCTAATAGCCTTTTCATCGCAGGTCGGGGACGGTGCAACGATGGGAAGATCAACAAGGGAACATGAGCCGAAGTAGCAAGTGGGAAATTCTTCCGCTTTTTAACTGATTTTAGATACTAAAATGGTGCAATTGCACCCATTTCGCATGCTCGACCACGTTATTTACCTGCTCGAGCACCTTATTTACGTGCTCGAGCACCTTATTTACTTGCTCGTGCACCTTATTTACTTGCTCGAGCACCTTATTTATCTGCTCGAACACGTTATTTACCTGCTAAAGCACCTTATTTACCTGCGCGAACACGTTATTTACCTGCGCGAACACGTTATTTGCGTGCTCCATTACGCTAGATGAATCAGATTTCTGAAGGCCATATACAATGAGCTTTCTAATCTGCCAATCGCTTTTAGCATTGAAAAGTTTCTTCATCTAGCAGGCAAGCGTGCGCAATAAATAAGTGGTTACACGTAGAATGAAGGCCGACTCTTTCAAAGACAACCCAAAAACAAAACAGCCCGCATCGTTAGACGCAGGCTGTTTTAGTTCACAAACAAAATTAGAACCTACGGATGACTGTAAGTATATTTTACAGTCGAAGTGCCGCCGCCCGCGCTAGTAGTAGTTTGAAGCGCCAAAGTGTTACCATCAAGCGTCGCTACATCCGAACCTCCAGATGTTGCCGTGGCTGTAAGCGTTTTATTGTCGGCGGACAATGTCCAAGTACCTGCGTCAGCAGTTTGTGGATCGCTTGGGTCACATTTAGTTGCGCCCTCGTCCATAGTTACAGTGTTGTTGGCATTGAAAGTGAGCAGATTGTCCTTTTCACAAGCTTGCATTGAGCCATAGATATCCATATTTTGTGTTGGAATACCTGGAACAGTTATTGAAGTGGTGGCAGCAGTCAACTTCCATTTGCCGTTGGTAAGTGCTGCGGTGCCGCTCAATGAGCTGCCACCGGAATCACTTTTCTTACACGCCGTGAAGAGGCAGCAGATTGCCGCGAAGGCGATTAGAGATTTTTTCATTGTTTTTTGTCTTTTGTTTTGTTATGGTTTGTTTAAAATTCGCGGCAATATTAAAGCAATAATTCGGGAACCGTAAACAAAAAGTGAAATATTTTTTGGGAACAAGGCACAAGCCACGCCCTTGACTATGAAAAATGGATGGATTCTTTGACTCTAAAAGACATGCAAGAAACCGTGAAGGTTTCATTTGCTGGCCAGAATCAGTTTTTGGCGGAGTTGAATCCTGGAGGGAAATATACGTAACAGACAAGGCATAAACTAAACAGCCCGCTTCGTGAGAGGCGGACTGTTTAAATAAAGAGCAAGATGCTATTGATGACTGTAGGTAGTAGTCGTAACCACATCAATGTTGTTGTCGTTAGTAGCATACTTCAAGATCATGCTACTGCTGGACAAAGTAAGCACGTCGGAAGTCACAGTTCTTCCTGAAGCAGTGACTACAAGGGTCTTACTATCCGACGACAAGCTATAAGTTCCGGAAACATAGCTTTGAGGATCGCTTGAATTACATTTTGTCAATCCCTCGTCCGTAGTGGTTGTGTTATCCGTATTGAAGATGTACAGGTTGTCTTTCTGGCAATCCTGAATAGTAGAGAAGGCATCAACAGTCTGCTTTCCTATCACGGGATAATCAATAACACTGCTACTGGATATTATTTTCCACTTACCCGAAGTAAGTACCGCGCTGCCACCGTTACCACCGCCTCCACTATCACTTTTCTTACAGGCTGTAAATAGACAACCGATTGCCACAAGGGCGATAAGCATTTTTTTCATGGCTTTTTATGTTTTGGTTTTGTTATGGTTTGTTTAAAATACGCAGCAATATTAAGCCAAGCTTTTGGAACATTCAACCCAAAAAGGGAAAAATTATTTGCTTAAAAAAGCAGCTATCTGCTCCCGGCATTTTTCCCGCGCATCTCGTCCATCCGCATACCAAGCCGCTGTCCATTGAATGGCTTGTTCCGCATTGAGCTTGGCCAGCCAACCCAGCTCTTTTTTTATTTTAGAATTGTCGAGCATTAGTAACCCTGCTTCGTGCAAAGCAGCGTCTGGCTTGAGTTCGAAGGCTGCAGCTCTACCGAAAGCTTCATAAAAAGTATTGGTCACTTGGGCAACGGTTCGTTCATCACTGCGCTCTGGGCCAATGTTAAATGCGGAGCTGTATTTCACGCCGTCCTCCTTCATTTTTTGCGCCAGCAAGAGATAAGCAAAAACAGGCTCCAGGACATGTTGCCAAGGGCGCACACTTTGCGGATTGCGCAGCACCACAGGCTCATTATTTTGTAATGCCCTTACAATATCCGGTATCAATCTGTCTTCCGAAAAATCGCCGCCGCCAATCACATTTCCGGCGCGTACAGAGGCTATGGCCTTTAGATGCTTCGCAAATTCGGAAGGATTAAAAAACGAACGTCTGTATGATTCTATCACAATTTCCGCTGCAGCTTTTGAAGCACTATAAGGGTCGTAACCGCCGAGTTTATCCTCTTCGGAAAATGCCTCACCTGTCTCGGGGTTTTCATAGACTTTATCGGTCGTAATCATCACGCCGACACAAGGTTTTTCTAGGAATCTTATTGCTTCTAAAACATGCGCCGTGCCCATCACATTTGCCGCGAAAGTGGCCACAGGCAAGCGATAGCTACGCCGCACTAAAGCTTGCGCAGCAAGGTGAAACACAAAATCGGGTTGAAAATCAAGAATGGCTTTTGTCAGTTTTCCCTGCTCACTCAAGTCGGCAATAATGGATTGGCAAAGGCGATCGCCATCGATTTGATTATAGAGGTCTTCGGGGTGTTCCGGCGCAAGCGAATAGCCCATGATTTCTGCACCGAGTTGATGCAAAATTTGTAGCATCCACGCACCTTTAAAGCCTGTGTGTCCCGTAAGAAAAACACGTTTGCTGAAGAATGGATTTGGAGTCATACTTTGATTAGAATTCCTAAAAAATTATTGCCCGAAACCCTTTGCCCAAGGCGCTTCATTCTTTTCCCAAAGCCCTTCCAACTCTTCTTTGTCGCGGAGGGTGTCCATAGCCTTCCAAAAATCATTGTGCTTGTATGCCGCTATCTGCCCGGCTTTCGCGAGGTTGTCCATCGGTTGGCGCTCCCACATCATGTCGTCCATATCGCCTTCGAGATATTGTGCAATTTCTGGTTGTAGCACAAAGAAGCCGCCATTAATCCAGGTACCACTATCCGCAGGTTTTTCTTCGAAAGAAGTGATGTTTCCATCGTCCTCCATTTTAATAACCCCGAAACGACTTGTGGCCTGTATGGCAGTCATGGTGCAGGTTCTAGCACTTTTTTTATGAAAATCAAGTAACTTATTAATGTCCACATTGCTCACGCCGTCGCCGTAGGTCAGCATGAAAGGTTCACCATTGGTGTAAGGCAAAACGCGCTTCAACCTTCCTGCGGTAGAGGTATCCAAACCAGTTTCTACCAAAGTGATTTTAAAGGGTTCTGCATGGTTGTTGTGTACCTCTACAGAGTTGTCTTTAAGGTCGACAGTGAGGTCGGCGTTGTGGTGATAATAGTTGATGAAATATTCCTTAATCATCCAGCCCTTATAGCCAAGGCAAATAATAAATTCGGTGTGTCCGAAGGCGGCATAAATCTTCATGATATGCCAAAGAATTGGGCGACCGCCGATAGCAATCATGGGTTTAGGGCGAAGGGTGGATTCTTCGGAAATGCGCGTACCACGGCCTCCGGCGAAGATGACTACTTTCATATTGGGTCAAAAATAACCCTCATTTTCAGTAAAGAAGCAGTCGGAAGGCAAATAGGTTTGAAGAACAAAGTCAGCTCTCGTAAATTTCCAAGATAATAGCTGCTACTTAAGAATTAAAGCAGTAAACTTGAGGCGTTAAAACAAGGTTGGCGCGGTTAATTCAATTCAATCAAAAGGTATGGTGCGAAATGTAGTATTTGCAATTATTGTTATCCTTGCATCCTCAAAAAATGCAGCATGTCAATATTTTGGAAAGGTTGGAGATACCGTGAATTTAGACGAGCTTAACATTTATTTTCACAGAGTTATTGCCCGGCACATAGGCACGAAAGCTCCAGATTATCAATTTGCTCTTTCGTCTGGTAAATTAATAACAAATGAAAACACGAAAGGGAAAGTTCAGGTATTTCTGATTTGGGAGCCATCAGATACTATGTTCGCAACACGACCCTTTTGCCCCATTCTAGAGCTCGCGAATAAAGACACAAATCTAATTTTCGCTGCGATTATTACTGACACCTCTGGGTTGACTTTAAGACCTAGGTGTTCTTCAGGGGCAATTCCTTATGCAGTGACTAAACAACTTATTCACGAAAGGTTTGAATTTCGTCTTGGCTATCCAAATTTTGTGATAGTAGGTAAAAACGGGACAATAGCAAATATAATAACGGCTGTGGATTTTAGAATGTATAAAGAGCCAACCTACGAGGCACTGGCAGAGTCCATAGAAAGAATGCTGCAATAGACTTGATCGTAATCAAATTCTGTCGAAAATAGTATGCTGTCGATGGTTCTGGGATTCTATGTTAATGCTGTTATGGTAGTGATGTAAATTAGGCGCGGAAAAGTATTTCACCTGGGAAGCAATAAAGTCGACGGTGCCGGAAAAAATTACCAGAACAATCAATCGCATGAAGATGGTCTA
>JBDTKK010000272.1:0-12077 GCA_039935335.1 Chitinophagaceae bacterium | reverse complement strand
TCTGAAATGCCTTTTCCGTGAGGATAAAAGAAATCGTTCTCGCCATCAGCATTGGGGGTAAAGGTATTGGGCAACCAAAGTTGGGAGCCATCGCAACGGACATTTATCCGAATGGTATCAAATCCGGTACAGCCAAAAACACTGGAGACCGTGACCGTATAGGTTTGATTATCTGGCGGAGAGGCAACAGGATCTGCGCAATCAACGCAAGATAAACCCAGTGGTGGTGTCCATTTATAAGTGCTAATATGCGTACCCGTCGTATTGATTTTTGCGGAAGAACCCAAAATAATATTCTGGTCTGGCCCAGCATTTACTGTTGGATTAGGATGAATAATTACTGTAGAATAAAGCGTATCCACGAAGCATTTCCCTTGCTTTATAATTACTTGATAAGTCGTTGTCGTATCCGGCTTGGCCGTTGGGTTCGGGCATTTTGCACAGCTTAGGCTTCCCGCAGGGCTCCAAGTATAATCATCGCCACCACTTGCCACTAGTTGAATAGAACTGCCTTCACAAAACTCACCACCGCTATCTACGGCTACAGGCATTCTATCAATCACCATTACCTGTACAATATCTGAATCCATGCAACCATTCACGTCTGTACCCACCACTTGATAATTGGTCGTAGTTATCGGGCTGGCTACAGGTGCAACACAAGTACTACAACTCAAAGTAGCAGCCGGTGTCCACACATAAGTACTAGCCCCGCTAGCTCTTAATTGAGCAGTTTTTCCAAAACAAACTGTCTGGTCGGGGCCAGCATTAACGCGGGGTTGCGGGTTGATATTAACCGCTACTGTATCTGAATTATAACAGCCATTCCCTCCAAGCCCGGTTACTACATAAACTGTTGAAATAGTTGGCGAAGCAAGAGTTATGGCGCAGGTATCACAGGACAGGCTCGCAGTGGGTGTCCATTTATAACTAATTGCCCCCGAGGCGGTGAGTTGCGCCGTTGCAAGCAAACAGATGTTTACATCAGGCCCGGCTTTGACTAGAGGGAGTGGTAGGATTGTAATCTTTGTAATGGCAGAATCTGCGCAGCCGTTGCCATCTATGCCGATAACCATATAAATAGTTGTGCTTTGAGGCGTGGCTATCGGATTGGGGCAAGTGCCGCAGGAAAGTCCAATTTGTGGCGTCCATATATAAGTGATACCACCTGTTGCAATGAGCTGAACGGGAGTATTCAAACAAACAGTAACAGGAGTATCTGTAGTGATAATGGGTAATGGATAGACTGTAATAGTGATTGAATCATAGCCAATACAACCTAATGTACTTGTACCTATAATGTAATATTTAGTCGTCATTAAAGGAGATGCCGTTGGGCTGGCACAATTGGTGCAGGAAAGTCCGGTAGCGGGCGACCAAGAATAGGTCGAAGCTCCGCTTGCGGTTAGGGTAGTACTCGCATTGGCACAAATAGTTGAAGTGCCACTCACGGAAATTACAGGAATAGGATTCATTGAAATTAATACCGAAGAAGTATCTGTACAACCATTTCCTCCAGTGCCTGTTACGGAATAACGTGTACTTACTATTGGTGTAGCCACTGGACTGGCACAAGCAGTGCAGGAAAGCGTTGCGCCGGGTGTCCAGACATAACTAATGCCGCCAGTGGCAGTGAGTGTAATAGAACTTCCAGGACAGACACTCTGGCTGACACCGGCATAAATTATTGGTTTTGGCTTTACGGTGACCGTTACGAGTCCGGTATCAGTACAACCATTGCCATCCGTTCCTGTGACTATATAATTAGTTGTTACTGTAGGGCTGGCGGTGGTGCTAGCAGTATTTGTGGAAGAAAGACCCGCAGTTGGTGTCCAGGAATAAGTTGTTGCTCCATAGGCGCTGAGCGTGGTGGAAGCCCCCAAGCAAATAGAAGCATTTGCGCTGGCTATAACGTTCGGTATTGGGCTCACCGTAACCGTGGCCGTTGTGGATGCGCTGCATCCAATTTGAGTACCAGTAACGGTATAAGTTATTGTGGATGAAGGAGCGGCAGTAACGGTAGCTCCCGTAGTAGCCGTAAGTCCGGTAGCGGGTGTCCACGAATAGGTAGTGGCACCACTGGCGGTAAGTGCAGTTGAAGTTCCTGTACAAATGGATTTGATGCCAGAAATGGTAATTACGGGCAATGGTGTCACCGTCACGGTGGTGCTGATAGTATCTGTACAAACACCCAAAACGCCTGTCATTGTATAAGTTGTAGTAACGCTTGGTTTTGCTACCACGCTGGCAGTATTGGTAGCGGAAAGTCCGGTGGCGGGCGACCAAGAATAGGTTGAAGCACCACCGGCAGTGAGGATTACCGAATCCCCAGCACAAATTGTGGGGCTTGGCGTAATGGTCAAGTTGGGGCTAGTATTTACGATTACCGTCAGCATAGCAGTATCGGTACACCCAAGTGCCGTAGTGCCTGTTACGGTATAAGTTGTCGTAGTTGTTGGCGATGCAGTTACACTCGCACCAGTAGTTGAAGACAAACCAGTTGAAGGCGACCAATAATAAGTGGCAGCACCGGTCGCGGAAAGGCTCGCATGCCCACTGGCACAGATTGTAGTTCCTCCTGTAGCGGTAACATTTGGAATAGGGTTTACCGTTACGGTCACAGAATCTTTCGAGGTACATCCCAAAGAAGAAGTTCCCGTAAGGATATAACTAGTTGTTGTAGAAGGCTTGGCGTAAGGGTTATAAATATTGGTGGCAGAAAGCCCGGTGGCTGGAGACCAGGAGTAGGTATTCGCACCCGAAGCAGAAAGTTGCACCGAATCACCAGCACAAATAGTTTGATTTGTAGCAGAAACGATTGGCGTGGTGTTGATTACGAAAGTCCTACTTACGGTATCGATGCAGCCGTTTATTGTAGTAACGATAAGTTGGGCGGTGTAAGTTCCAGCCGTTAGATAAGCATGTGTTGGCGTATCGGTATAAGATGAGCTTCCATCACCAAAAGTCCAAGCGTGACTACTCAAACTTGAGTTGCTCACCGTGGTTGTGTCAAGGAATGTTAGGGGTTGATTAGTACATCCCGGCAGAGGACTAGCGGCAAAGCCTCCTTGGATTTTCGTTACTGTTATAGAATCTCCGCCAAAAACTGAAGTCGAACAACCTCCGCCATTCGACAAAATCAACCTTGGAACGTAGATGCCGGGAACGCTATAGGTGTAGGTAATACTATCAGCGGCAGTCGTTAGCGTTACACCATTATCAAAGTCATAGGTCAGGGTTGTCGGTGTGGTGGCGGTATAGGTAGATTTAAAAGTTACAATTAGAGGAAGGCAACCGTTGTTGGGCGAATAGGTAAGCGTACCGGAAGGCCCCGTATTTACCAAGATCGTTTGATAGGCAGTATCGATACAACCATTTGCATTGGTAGCAATCAAACGAACGGTATAAGTGCCTGGAGATGTATAGGTAGCAGATGGACTGGTCAAATTGGTAGTATTCCCATTTCCAAAATTCCACAGGTAAGACACGCCATTAGTAGATGTATTGGTGAAATTCACAGTGAATGGAGGGCAGAAAGCAACTGTATCACTGGACTTGAAACTTGCTTTAATACTTAGGACATTGACAAAGCTTGGCTTTGACAAAGTATCCGTACAACCTACAGAATCCGTAACCACTAGGCGCACAGTATAATTGGATGCAGAAAAATAGGAATGGCTGGGGTTTAAAGCTGTAGAAGTTGTAGCATCTCCAAAATTCCACAGTGAAGTAAGTGGTAGCTTTCCGGTACTATTATTTACAAATGAAATAGTTGTATTAATGCAGGTTGTACTATCACTTACGGAAAATGCAGCTTGAGGACGATTCACAACTATCAATCCAAGCTTCTTCAATGAGTCCGTACAGCCTCCCGTTTCAGTGATGATAAGTTTTACATCATAAGTTCCAGGTTGGGAATAGAAGTGGTTGATTGTTGTGGCACTGGTTATCAAGCTCGTTCCATCGCCAAAAAGCCATTTCCGAGTTGTAATGGTATTCCCGGTGAAGGCTACAGATGAATCTATAAAGGTGATACTTAACGGCCCGCATCCTTGCGAAGGTGTGTTAGAAAATGCGACAGTCGGAGAATGGATTGATACCACGTTCGGCTGAATCGTAGAGTCTTTACAGCCCGCTGAATCTGTTACAACTAATTTTGCAGTGAAAATACCCAAAGTACTCCAATAATGGGTAACTCCACTATACGGAGCTGTTACACCATCGCCAAAATCAAAGAGATAGCTAGCATAGGTATTATTTAATGCAAAGAAATAAGAAGCAGCAGGTGGACATAAACTTGTACCACTCACTCCAAAATTTGCGTTAAGGTCATAGATAGAAACGACCTGACTGCTAGTATTAGAGCATCCAGTGGCAGTATTGGTTACTGTTAAAGTGATAGTATAGATTCCGTTACTTGCATAAGTATGACTACCCGGATTTGCAGCAGTTGATGTTGCCCCATCTCCAAAATTCCAACTATAGGTAGAAGCCCCAATGGATTGGTCTGTTATAACAATTTGCTTTCGATTAGCACAGGTATAGGAGGTCGTAAATTCCGCAAGTGGTACTAATGCTGTGATATAATTAGTCCGTACTAATGTATCATTACATCCATTGGAATCAGCTATAAGCTTAACGGTAAACACTCCAGGTACGCCATAATAATGAAAGGGGCTAGAATTCGTACTTGTGCCACCATCACCAAAAAGCCACAAATAGGTACTACCACCAGTTGTGGTATTAGAGAAAATTACGGGTGTATTTAAGCAGACTGTATCTGGAGCAGCCGTAAAAGCTGTGGTAGGTTTGTTACCAAGATGTACTATAGTTGTTGCGGAATCCATACAGCCCGCACTATTTGTCACCACAACTTTCATTGTATAATTGCCAGCCGCGGCATAAGTATGGCTTACCGAAAGACCGCTTCCTGTTGAAGCATCGCCAAAATCCCATATGTAGGAAGAGACTGGAAAAGCCGAACCAACATTTGCTGTATAAGCACCCGTTGCTGGGGCGCACCCTAAAATCATGTTGCCAGAAAAACTAACTGTCATCGGCTGTATTTGTACATAAGCCGTTTTCTTTGATGAGTCTTTGCACCCACTACCACTGGTAGCTACAAGAGTCACATCAAAAGTCCCTGTACTAATGTAGGTGTTTGAAGGATTCGTTGCTGTGCTGGAATTACCATCTCCAAAACTCCAAGTATAGCTCGAAGCTCCTGTTGTGGTATTTGTAAAATTGGTTGTCAGCGGTACAGAGCATGCCTGAATCGGAGTACCAGTAAATGCTACAATTGGTTTTGGTGCTACAGTAATTGTCGTTGTCGCAGAATCCAAACAGCCACCGTATGATGCATATAGTTTTACCGTAAAGGTTCCTGCAGTATTAAAGGTATAGGTCGGAGAGGATTGAGTTGAACTGCCACCATCCCCAAAGTTCCAAACCGAAGTTGAGGTAATTGGAGTTGAGGTATTTGAAAAACTCACACTAAATCCCTGACATATAGAAGTTGGACTAGTAGTAAAGCCTGCGGTAAGAATACCGACATTCACTAAAGAAGGAATGCGAAAAGTATCTTTACAGCCACCGCTGCTGATTGCTATCAACCTAACATTAAAAGAGCCTGTCGACAAATAAGTGTGGGAGGGACTTGTTGCCGTTGAAGAATTTCCATCGCCAAAATCCCAAGCATAAGTGGCCGCACCTGTGGTACCATTGGTAAAATTGACCGTAAGCGGCGCTGCACAGGAAAAAGTATTTGAAGCACTAAAAAAAGTGTTTGGGATAGGTAAGACCTTGATGTAGCTTGTCTTAATAAATGTTTTGGAACATCCTCCGGAATTGGTGACCAACAAAGACACACTATAAGTCCCTGGAGTAGAGTAAGTATGGATTGGGTTTTGGGCGGTAGATGAAGTGCCATCACCAAAATCCCAGTAATAAGTAGCAACTCCAGAAATACCTAACACGGTAAGGTCGGTAAACGAAACAGTTTTAGAACCACAAGTCGAAGTGGTATCATTTGCGCTAAAATCAACCGCAGGAGAATTTAAAATCGTGATGTAATTCGTGATTGTTTTAGTATTGCTCCCACTAGCATTACTCGCAACGAGTGTAACGGTGTAAGTGCCGGGCGTACTATATGTAGTTGAAGGGTTTTGTAAGGTAGAGGTGGTACCATTGCCCAAATTCCAAGCCCAACTCGTTGGCGAATTGGTACTCAAGTCAGCAAACTGAACCACTAGCGGATTACAACTAACCGTGTTATTGGCCGAAAAATTAGCCACAGGTGCTTGCCCAAAAGCATTGCCTGCCATTACCCAACTAATCAGTAACAATACTGCACGTAAACTTTTAATCATTCAAACCAAATTATTTTCCTTCAAAAACAGGTTCTATGCCAACTTTTATTCAACAACTATTTACCTAACCAAAAAGCGCTCGTACCTCTGAATTGTGTTTTCAAGTCCACAATACAAAGCATCAGAAATCAAAGCCTGCCCAATAGAAACTTCATCCAATTCAAAGATATTCTGCGAAAAAACTCAAAGATCTTCTAAGCCTAAATCGTGCCCTGCATTTATGTCCAAACCCAAGCTCCGCGCTCGTTTCGCCGATAATACGAAACGCTCTACTGCCTTATTCCTATCCAATTTCTCACCCTTCGCTTAGTGCTCTGTATAAAGTTCAACCCTATCGGCTCCCGTTGTTGCCGCCTCGTTAATAACCTACTTCGAAAGCATCTGCAAATATAGAGACTCGAAAGCCTATAGCCTTAAATAATCCAATAATTCCTCTAAGGAATTGATAATCTTTGACAAAATCCCAACCAAAGCCAGCGCTAAGCGGCGCTTCAGCATCGGGTATCAACTTCACTTGCTCCGGCAACAGCTCGAGCACCAAATCCACAAAAGCCTGCTCTGTTCGGTTGCATTCGATATTTTGTGATTATAGATATTGTCGGTCATCGCATTTATGAAGAGAATTTCCAATCGGGCAGTAATCAAAAGCAACTATTGCTTCCAGCCAAAGTGCTGCCAGGCTTGTATCTACTTTCTATCAAACAACTGGACGCAGGAAAGCAAACTATTCGATTGGTGATTGATTAAGGAATAGATGCTTAGCACTTTGCATCAAGCAGACTTGGAAAAAGGTTTTATATGTGTCGGCCTCTTTTATTTCGAAGAAGAATGAAGGAAAGTATTCGTCTGTTCATAATGTCCACTCTCATAAATATGAGCCAAAAACCTGATTGTCACCTTTTTTCGTGATAAAACGAATGAACTCATTGTCGATAACACTCCCGCAAGCCTGGCGCGTAAGCCTTCGTGCAGCCTGCTTGTGGGAGACTATGCGAAGTCGTACTTTCGTTGGATAAGTTGATAAGGGTGTATTGGGAAATGCATTTACCATTGTGTTTTAAAGAAATGACAGCAGAATATCATTCTGCCCATAGGCAGACTAACGCCATTGCTGACAGGCATCATGTTTGCGGGAGTAGAGTTATCTCTTTTTTTGTTGGAGGCCGTAGATCGCGCAACGGTGGGAAGACTAACAAAGGCAAAATTGACTGTTCTCTGCAAAATCAAAATCATTCAATAAAACTAATGAAAGCAATATGAATCATAAAGCATTGATTGCAATAGGTTCTGTAATATGGATTGTGTCTTTTTTTGGAGAGATATTTGCTTGTCAACCTTATTCGACAATTGGGATAGTGATTTCACCTATTTTGCTAGTCTCTGGACTTTTTTCGTGGTTCAAATACTACAAGTCTACAAGAGGACACTTTCCAATGTTTTGGGGCGTTTGGAAAGAAATGTTGACTAAAATGAAGAGTAATCCCTTCGCTGGAATGGGATTTATGGTTAACCATATATTAGAATTTTTGACATTTTCAATTATTTTTTGGATGTTAATCATTTTACTCGGCTACTTAACCTTTGGACAATCCGACTCGTTTCAAGCGACAAAAAAATATTGTGAAAACAACAAAGAGATTTTAGTAAAAACTGGGATTATTAGATATTATGGTGTATTGGTAGGCGGAACTATTTCAACGCACGGGCAAAGTGGTAATGCAAATCTTTCGTTTACTATTATTGGTTCAAAAGGAAACTTTTCGGCTAACTCTGCACTTACGAAAGAAAATCATGAATGGACAGTTGATTACTTAACTTTACAATGAGATGTATTTCCCGCTCGGCGTAGTCTCCAGACTACGTCGCCGCGGAAAGCGGTCTCCGACCGCATTTCCAAAACCCGCCCGGCGTAGTCTCCAGACTACGTCGCTGCGGAAAGCGGTCTCCGACCGCATTTCCAAAATCCGAAATTCTTCACATCTCCTCACAAACCCATTGCATCATTCGAGCCTTAACCATCCTACCTTTGCAACTATTATGTTAGATACTATTGAGGCTGCGCTGGAAGATATTCGTGCGGGAAAATTGCTGATTGTCGTGGACGATGAAGACCGCGAAAACGAAGGCGATTTCGTGACCGCAGCACGCAATGTGACACCGGAAATCATCAATTTCATGAGTAAGTTTGGCCGCGGACTCATCTGCGCCGCCATTACCGAGGAGCGTTGCGAACAGTTGAACCTCAAGCTGATGGTAGAAAAAAATACCGAACTTCATCAAACGCCATTTACGGTTTCGGTAGATTTAATTGGCCAGGGTTGTAGCACCGGTATTTCCGCTTCAGACCGTGCTCATACTATCCAGTCGCTCATTGATCCCAATACTCGTCCGGAAGACCTTAGTCGCCCGGGTCATATCTTCCCACTTCGCGCTAAAAACGCCGGCGTTCTTCGTCGCGCAGGACATACCGAAGCAACAGTAGATATTGCCCGCTTGGCTGGTTTCGAACCCGCCGGTGTCCTAGTGGAAATCATGAATGACGACGGGTCAATGGCGCGGCTACCACAGCTTTTGGAAATCGCCAAAGTGCACCATCTCAAAATCATTTCTATCAAGGATTTGATTGAATATCGCCTCAAGGCGGAAAGCCTGATTGAAGAAGAAGTCCGTGTACACATGCCTACCAAGCACGGTGATTTTGAACTCGTTGCCTTCAAACAAACTACCACCGGCGAGCAACATCTTGCTCTTATAAAAGGTAATTGGAAAAAAGACGAACCTATTTTGGTGCGCGTCCATTCCTCTTGCTTCACCGGCGATATTCTGCATTCCCTCCGCTGCGATTGTGGCGAGCAATTGGAAAAGGCTATGGAAATGGTGGAAGCAGAAGGCAAGGGACTTATATTATACATGAATCAGGAAGGGCGCGGAATAGGATTGCTCAATAAACTGAAAGCCTACAAGCTTCAGGAAGAAGGTCAGGATACCGTGGAAGCGAATCTTTCTTTGGGCTTTAAAAATGATCAGCGCGATTATGGTGTGGGTGCGCAAATCTTGCGTCATCTCAACGCGACGAAGCTGCGCCTGATGAGCAATAATCCTAAGAAGCGTGCGGGACTTTTAGGCTACGGAATTGAAATTGTAGAAAGTGTGCCAATCGAAATTGTACCGAACGAACACAACCATTTTTATTTGGAAACCAAGCGCGACAAACTTGGCCATGAAATCTTGAGATAATAGCGCTGCTCTAATTTGAAGCTTTTATTCCTTGCCAATCGCACGCCATATCCACCTTTTCGGGGCGATAAACTCAAGATTTATCATCTTGCCAAACGCCTTGCAGCCAAAGGACACGAGCTGCATTTGCTCACTTTCGCGCAAAGCAAAGTTGACTTTGAAGCTCGTGAGGAATTAGAAAGGATTTTCACGAAAGTCCATCTGGTAGCACTTCCTACCTGGAAATCTGCTTTGAATTGTGTTGCCGCTCTTTGGGATGCTAAGCCTGTTCAGGTCTTGTATTTTCAAGATAAAGCAATGCGGAAAAAGCTTCGGGAAGTATTGGCCAATGATACTTTTGATGCAGTTCATGTGCAGCATTTAAGAATGACTCCTTACCTCGCAGAAAATAAATCCCTTCCTCGGATTTTGGATTTGCCGGATGCTTTTTCTCTTTATTGGCAGCGCCGAAAAGAACTAAAAACAAGTTTCTTCAAATCTCTTTTTGGAAAGCTGGAAGCCGCGCGGGTATTGGCTTACGAGCCGGTGATGAAGTTGTATAATCGAGCTTTAGTTTGTTCCCAAGAGGATTTAGATTACCTCGAAAAGACGCATGGTGTCACCAACCTTAGGCTCTTGCCCAACGGTGTGGACTTAGACACTTTTTATCCTCGGAATCACGATTATTCTTCGGGCAATACTTTGTTGTTTACAGGCAATATGGATTATGCACCCAACGTGGATGCGGTACTCTATTTTACTTCGGAGATTTTACCTTTAATAAAAAAGGTTTTTATTGATGTGCGTTTTGTAATAGCGGGTCAAAGGCCCGTGGAAGCCGTGAAAAATTTGGCTGGCGATGGGGTAGTAGTGACTGGATTTGTACAGGACATTTCAGCGGTTTATAATGAAGCGACGGTTGTGGTCGCACCGATGCGTTTCGGGGCAGGCACGCAGAATAAAGTTTTGGAAGCCATGGCGATGGGTATTCCCGTTGTCTGTACCAATATTGGGTTTGAAGGTTTGGGCATTGCGCAGGGCGAAGGAGCTTTCATGGAGCAGGAAACCTTGGCTTTCGCGTCAAGGATTATTGCTTTGTTGGAGGATGCGACTTTACGAGAAAGTACGGGTAAAAAGGGAGTTTCTGTGATGCAGGCGCGTTTCGGTTGGGATGTTGTAGCGGCGCAGTTGGAGCGTTATTTTAGTGAGCTTCTACCTGTTTATTGTAAATAGTGCCTTATCGTTATCTACAGTGTGTATTGGATTTACCGTCAAAAGGTATTGATACTCCGCAAGCATGTTGTTATAATTAGGCATTGGCTGTTTTGGACGGTATAAATCCTGCTTTCAACTTTACTTTCGCGCAAATTTTACAACTCAAAAAATGAAGAAAATCTTTACACTTGGCCTGCTTGCATTGGCCAGCACCTCTTTTGGCCAAGCCAGAAACTTCCAGAGAACTTTGGTGAAATCTGGCAAAGCCATCGAACTAGAAAAGAGTACTGCTCTCAAGACCGCCGGTACGGGTTCTCAATTTATGATGCCGCTAGGTTTTACGACGGGCTCTCCTTGCAATACTAGTATTGGTATCTACGGTGGAGGTTCAGTAGGCTATCTCTGTGGCGTTGATACTTTCGCCGACAAAGAAATAATGATGCACTACAGCTTGTCTGATTTCTCGTTGGGGCTACCAGCAAAGGTGGATACCGTTTTTGGATTCTTCGGCTTTAAGGTTGTGAAAGGGAATGGCAATATTCGTGCAAAGGTTTACTCCACTGACATCACAGGCGCACCAGTTTCGCTTCTGGGTACGAGTGCCAATGTTTCTGTCGCTAATGTGGATACTTCAGGTTATTTGACTGCGTTTATCTTTCCAACTCCGGTATCAATAATGGCCAAAGATTTCTTTGTGAGTATTGATATTTCTGACTTGTATGCAACAGGAGATACGGTAGCCCTTTATAGTACAGACAATAAGTGTGCTACTACCAAGGTGAATGATGCTTGGAATAAATTATCGGACGATAGCTACCTTGCATATTCAGATCCTCATAGTTGGAACGACACTATAGATATTGCCATTTTTGCAACAGTGACTGCGCAGCAGTTGTCAGTACCAAGTGCCGTGGTTGCCAATCTTCAAGCAAAGGTGTATCCACAGCCAGCCCAAGGTATGGCCTATGTAGGATTTACCGCCGCTGAAAATGGATTGGTTACCATCGCTCTAAAGGATATTACAGGGAAGACGATTTTGAATTCTTCGCTGCAAACGCTGAAGGGAAATAGCTATAAAGTACCCATGAATGTGAGCAATTTGAGCAGTGGTTTATATTTTGCAGAAATCGGTTCCGGAGTTAATAAAGGAATGTTGAAGGTTGTGGTAGGTCAGTAGGTTTATTTTGGTTGAAGAAAGGAAAGCGAAGTGGCCTCGGTTGCTTCGCTTTTTTATTTAGAAAATTCTGATGGACTGAAATCTCTGCTCGGCGTAGTCTC
>JBDTKK010000271.1:0-9377 GCA_039935335.1 Chitinophagaceae bacterium | reverse complement strand
TATGTGAGCAGAATAAAGATGGAACCCGGCGGCTTCGGTCATGGCCTGTACATCACGCATCCCAACGGATTTACGACGCTCTATGCGCACCTCAACAATTTTAATCCTGCGCTGCAAGCCTATGTGCGCAAGCATCAATATGAAACGGAAAGTTGGACACAGGATTTACAAACTACGCCCAGTCAATTCCCAGTGAAGAAAGGCCAGCTTATTGCTTATAGTGGTAATACCGGAGGTTCTACCGCGCCACATCTTCATTTCGAAATCCGGGATACCAAGACGGAACACCCACTCAACCCCCAGCTTTTTGGTTTCAAAATCAATGACAATATTCCTCCGGTGCTGAAGCAATTGGCGCTTTATGACCTCAGCGGCAGCATCTATCAAACTACGCCTTCGCTTTATCCTTTGAATGGGAAAAGTGGTCGCTACGCGGCGAAGCAGGATTCGTTTACCGTGGCCGGAAGCCTTGCCGGTATTGGCCTTGTGATGGACGACTATATGAATGGCAGCAGCAACACGCTGGCTTATTACACCGCCGAATGGTATCGGGATGATTCTCTGCAGGGCCGCATTCGCCTTAATGATATTGGCTACGACGAGACACGCTATGTGAATGCCTATGCCGATTACCGAATGAAAGTGGAAGGCAAACCCTGGATTCAATGCCTTTTTAAATTGAAGGGAAATCATCTTGACCATATTTATGAAGCGCTCAACAATGAAGAAGGAATGATTGCCGCAACAGATGACAACTTCCATAAAATCCGCATTGTAGTGAGGGACGTGAATGGCAATAAATCAGAACTTTCCTTTTACCTGAAATGCGGGAAAGCACAGCCAGTAGCGGCTTGTAGCAATGTGGCCAGTCCAGGAATTTCCAAAGCTTTTTCAGGGAAAAATGCAAAATTCTCCTTTGGAGGCAATGAAGTTTATGATGATGTCTGCATGGATATTTTAGAGGAATTTAGTAGTGAAAGTCTTTCGCCCAAAGTGACCATTTCTAAAGCTTCCATTCCTATTCATCATCGTTTTGAGCTCTATTTAAAGCCCGATAAAATCATTCCTTTTTCCCTAAGAAGTAAAGTGGCCTTGGTGCAAAATGATGGTAAAAATGATGATGGTCAAAACGCCATTCCTGCCACTGAAGGTTGGTACAAAGCTTCCGTTCGGGATTTGGGGATGTACAGGTTGCTAGCAGATACCCTTGGGCCGATTTTAAAGCCTTTGCAGGAAATTAAAGGAGATATGAGCAAAGCCAAGAAGATCGCTTTTCGCGCCGATGATAAGATTACTTCCGTGCAATCGTTCCGTGGGGAACTGGATGGGACGTGGCTCCTTTTTGAGCAGCACACCAATATCTGGACCTACGTTTTCGACCATCATTGCCCTAAAGGAAAACACACTTTACGTATCCGCGCCAGTGATGAAAATGGTAACGAAACCGAGTCAAGCTATACCTTCACCCGATAGGATTTTCGCAAGTATTTCCTTCAGTAGGTTTCGACATCTACTATCGTCATTGCGAGGAAGGAGGCTGGGCGACTGACGAAGCAATCTCACAGCGTGTTGAGTTCACCAAATTTGAGATTGCTTCGTCGCCGAGCCTCCTCGCAATGACGACGAAATTGGAGATTGATTCGGCACAATTTTTTGATTAAAATTTTCTTTAAAAATGCTCACTATAGGCAGTTCCGCTCCCGATTTTACTGTTCCCGACCAAAGTGGAAACTTGGTTTCGCTAAAGGATTTTAAGGGCAGAAAAGTAGCGCTCTATTTCTATCCCAAGGACAATACGCCCGGCTGTACCGACCAAGCCTGCAACCTCCGCGACAATATTTCGACTTTGCAAAAAGCAGGAATAGTCGTGCTGGGAGTTAGCGTGGATAGCGAAAAGAAGCATCAAAATTTCATCAAGAAATTTGATTTGAATTTCCCGTTGCTGGCCGATACCGAGCACCAATTAGTGGATGCCTATCAAGTTTGGGGCGAGAAAACTTTTTGGGGTAAGAAGTATATGGGCACTTTCCGCGTCACTTTTCTCATCAATGAAAAGGGCATCATCGAGCACATAATAGACAAAGTAGAAACAATAGTTCATGCTGCTCAAATCCTTGCTGCCTGGGGCTTGTAGCCGATTGATTGCATGAAGACCATCATCGGTTACGTCCGCGATTATTTTAAAAAAGACTGCAACTACAGGTATCTGTTGGCGCTGTGTTTCTTTCTGGGCGCTGCGATTTTTATTAATTTCTTCGTCGTTTCTGAAGATGTCTGGATAAAAGCTGACCCGAGTAGCCTTCATCGGTTGCTCAAATATTTGCTTGGCTATTTTGTGATGTTTGGTGGTGCTTACAGCTTGCTTTTATTTTTTGATAAAGACCCAAAACTGCGCTCGGGTTATTTGTGGTTGTTGGTCGCAATTGGTGTCGTATTGTTCAGCATCCGTGCCTGGTATCGACCAGAAAGTCTGATGAATTCTGGACTATTTCCGGCGCAGTATTACACACTTTTCTACAAGCTTGCTGTCAATGCTGCGGGCTTTGTCTTTCTGTTTATTCCAGTGTTTGTCTTTTGGCTTTTTGTAGAAAGAAAGCAGCAGCGGCTCTACGGTTTGCATGCTCGCGGCGTGGTGCTTTGGCCCTATTTCGTGCTAATATTATTGATGCTGCCTTTACTTTTTGCGGCGGGA
The DNA here is from genome assembly GCA_039935335.1 of Chitinophagaceae bacterium. Taxonomy (GTDB): domain Bacteria; phylum Bacteroidota; class Bacteroidia; order Chitinophagales; family Chitinophagaceae; genus UBA1952. The sequence goes on along the minus strand of JBDTKK010000271.1, from coordinate 6,685 downwards.
ACGCAGGCTGATTTCAAGGAGATGTATCCACGTGCGGCGCACCTCTATCTTTCTCCGACCGACCCGCATCGAATAGGTGGAACATTAGCTTATGAATTTCTGTACAGCTTAGATTATGTAGTTACGGAGTTTTTCTTCCGAGGCTTTCTGATTTTAGCCTTTGCCAGAATTATTGGGCCGAAGGCCATCTTGCCTATGTGCGCTTTCTATGTTTCCATCCATTTCGATAAGCCGCTGGGCGAGTGTATTTCCTCTTTCCTTGGCGGAGGTTTATTGGGCATTTTGGCCTACAGAAGCAAGTCTATTTATGGTGGTGTGATTGTGCATTTGGGGATAGCATTGGGGATGGAGTTGGTGGGGATTTTAAATTAAAAATTAAAAATTCAAAAGGTGTGATGGTAGTTGAGCTTGCAGAAACTCAAGGTCAATCCGAGTCCTATGCCAACTTGCTAGAAATCGTGAATTGCCGTCAACCGAAGTAAAAGCTGGAGGAAAAATTTCGACTTGAAGAATGCGATTTGTATGGTGTATTAATCCGAATTCCCGACGCGCGGAGAGGCACTTAAATTTGACCATCCAATAACTCAAAAATTTGGAGGAAATTGAATATCTTTGATTCAAACCCAAAAGTGAAGTCTAAAAAAGCGATAATTGAGCGGACTATTAAGGCGATGAATCAACTTCCTGAAGATAAGGCAGAGGAGATTTCGGACTTTGCCGATTTTGTGGCTAAGCGTTACGAAGAACATTTACTTTCAAAAGGGATGCGCAAGCTGATGTCCACTGGTGAGGTTTTTAGTTTTCTAAATGAAGACGAAGAGATTTACACAGTTGCGGATTTGAAAATTCTAAATTGAAATTGCCGCTCATTCGGCTACGATATACAAAATCGTAATACCATGTGGAATCGGGAAACTGCTGATAATGAACGTGAAGATGGTGTGTTATAGTAACTTCGATGTAAACCAATTAAATCATGACAGCAACACAATCGCTACGCCTTTATGAGCTGACTTTGGAGTTTGTAAAGGATCAGGCTAAAGCAAAGGAATATGTGTCGAAAATCGAAGAGGCTGTTGACGATAAATTTATTCAGCGGGAAGGAGGATTGGCATCGAAACTGGAAATTGAGTCACTGAAAACAAATCTAGCCGAAGTGAAAAGCGACTTGATAAAGTGGATGTTTATCTTTTGGATAGGCTCTGTGCTGGCTACACTCGGCGGCCTCGTAGTTATCGTTCGATTTATGATAGTCAGATGAAAGCCGTTTGTCCGCCGTTACACTCAAGTAAAAACGCCAAATTTGGAAAATAAAGCGACAGAAATCGCGTCATTTTTCACTCCAACTTTTCTAAAAAATTTGAACCACTCCTCTTTGAAACTGGATGTGTCAAACCTGATTTGTTGAATTGGACCATTGAGAAGTCCCTATCCGACATCGGGTCAGCGATAACCGGCTAATAAAACATTGGCAATTTTGATTTGCCTTTTGCATTCAAATTTCCCCCTAAAACCTACCTAAGCACTCTCCTTTATCAGTATTACTTTCGCGAGGAATAATAAATCACATACACTATATGAACGTTCCAAAATTGTCCCTCCTCGGCGCTACGCTGGGGCTGGCCATGACGAGCTTTAGCAGCTACGCCGGGCCATTGGGCACACCTAAAAAGCTTACGTCGGTAGAGGGAATCACAGAATACGAATTGGCTAATGGCCTGCACGTATTGCTGTTCCCTGACCCCAGCAAACCCACCATTACTGTAAACATTACCTACAAAGTGGGCAGTCGCTTGGAAGGTTATGGTGAAACTGGAATGGCGCACCTATTGGAGCACATGATGTTCAAAGGTTCAACCAAGCACAAGAATGTTCCCGCTGAATTGAGTAGCCACGGTGCTTCGCCAAATGGTACCACCAACGATGACCGTACCAATTACTTCGAAACCTTTAGCGCAACAGACGAGAATCTCAACTGGGCCTTAGACCTCGAAAGCGACCGGATGGTCAATTCATTCATCGACAACAAAGATTTACAATCGGAATTTTCTGTGGTGCGCAATGAATTTGAGCGCGGTGAAAACAATCCCTCCCGCATCCTCAATGAGCGCATCATGAGCAGTGCCTACCTCTGGCACAACTACGGTAAAAGTACTATCGGTTCCAAAGAGGATATCGAGAAAGTCCCCATCCAAAACCTGAAAGCTTTTTACCAAAAATATTATCAGCCAGACAACGCGGTATTAATGGTAGCCGGTAAAATTGACGAAGCCAAAACGCTCGAGCTTGTCAATAAATATTTCGGCTCAATCCCGCGCCCAACACGGGTCTTGCAGGCTGATTATACTGTTGAGCCAACACAAGATGGTGAGCGTAGCGTAGAGCTTCGCCGCGTCGGCGATGTACAAAGTGTTGCTTGTGCATACCATATTCCAAATGGTGCTCACGCTGACTTTGCACCGCTTGATGTGCTTGCAGAATTAATGACCAATGAGCCTGATGGTCGCCTTTACAAAGCCCTCGTGAAAAGTGGCAAAGCTTCCTCTGCCTGGGGTTATGCCGATGGCAAACACGATGCAGGTATCCTCTATTTCAATGCAGATGTTTTGAAAGAAAAATCTTTGGATGATGCCAAGAAAACCATGTTCCAGACTTTGGATGATATCAAGACGCAGCCTATCACACAGGCAGAGGTGGATAAAGCAAAATCTAAACTGCTTTCTGATTTCCAGACGTACTACCGCAGCTCTACTCGCATCGGTTTGGTGATTTCAGAATTCATTGCACAAGGCGATTGGCGTCTGGGTTTCTTGTATCGCGATAACTTGAAAAAGGTAACTGCTGCGGACGTAAATCGTGTGGCGAAAGCTTACTTGAAAAACAGCAACCGCACTTATGGTGTGTTCATCCCTACGCCTAATGCTGACCGTGCAGATATTCCTGCATCGCCCGATGTAGCTAAGCTGGTAGATGGCTATAAAGGTGAAGCTGCATTGGCTGCCGGCGAGGCATTTGATGCCACTCCAGACAACATAGATAAGCGTACCGAAACATCAGCACTTACCTCTGGTGCAAAACTGGCCTTGCTCGAAAAAACCACTCGTGGTAATACAGTTGAAGCTCGCATCACTATGCGTCTTGGCGATGAAGGGAGTATGATGAATAAGCAAGCCGTAGCGGATTTGACCGCTGATATGTTGATGCGGGGCAGCCGTCTTCATTCCCGTTCTCAAATCAATGAAATGCTGGACAAATTGCAGAGTAAAGTGAGCATCAACGGCAAAGGTCAGCTCGTAAATATTTCCATCACCAGCACCAAAGAAAACTTCAATAAAGTGTTGGAATTGGTAGATGAAGTAATCCATCAGCCAGCCTTTCCACCAGATGAGTTCAAAGCCCTCGTAGACGAGAACATTGCAGGCGCAGAATCACAGCGCAGCGAGCCAAGTGCTATCGCACAATCGGAGATACAGCGTTTGTTGAATAAGTTCCCTCCAGGACACATCCTATACCCAATGAACACTGACGAGACCATTGCAGCCTACAAAGCTGTGACCTTGGACGACCTTAAAAGCTTCCATTCTCAATACTATAATGGCTCATCAGCAACTGTAGCAGTAGTAGGCGATTTTGACCCAACTGCTACTAAAGAGCGCCTCAACAAAGCGCTGGACAACTGGAGCGCAACCAAGAGTTTTACCCGAGTAGCCAATCCTTATTCCGAAGCAAAAGCTCAGGATAAAGAGATAAAGACTCCGGACAAGAAAATGGCCATGTTCTTCAGTATGGAGCCTATCCAAATGCGCGACGACAACGCCGATTATCCTGCCCTGACTATTGGCAATTACATTCTTGGTGGTGGCTTCCTCAATTCTCGCCTTGCTGTGCGCATTCGCCAGAAAGAAGGTATTTCCTATGGTGTCGGCTCTTTCCTACAAGCTTCTCCGCTTGATGACCGTACAATTTTTGGGACCTATGCTATTTATAATCCGGACAATAAAGCCAAGTTGCAAGAAGCCTGGAAAGAAGAGTTGAACAGGATGGTAAATGATGGTATTACAGAGCAGGAATTGACGGATGCTAAGAGCGGTTATTTGCAAAGTCGTGCAACAGCCCGGGCTAATGATGGCGGACTTGCAGGAGCAATCAACAATGACTTGTATCTCGGTCGTACCATGGCTTTCAGCAAGAAAACTGATGACGAAATAGCCGCACTTACAGTGCCTCAAGTGAATGCTGCAATGAAGAAATATCTTAGTGCAGATAAATCTGTAGTCGTGAAAGCTGGAGATTTTAAATAGAGATTCCTCCTTCATAACGAAACGCCGCTTCAAGATTTGAAGCGGCGTTTTTATTCTGGTGAAACGAGTTGTTTTCTCTCTGTATCTCTTTGTCTCCAAAAGGAAAATCTCCGTGAAACTCTGTGTCTCCGTGGTGAAATCCCTAAAACCAAGGCTTAGCAATACCCATCATTCGGAAAGGCCAGGGAATCATGGCGCAGAAAATAATCATCGCAATTAAAGTACACCAAAATAAGCGGCGAAATTTCTTGCTGGAGTTCTTATTCCCTTTGATACCGGCGTATCCGATGTGTATTAGAACAATGCCCAGAATCATTCCCAGTGAATGTTCTATCGTCCAGAACCGCGCTACAGAATCCTTCATCGCTGCGCCCATCGTGCCGTCTGTAAAGGCTTTGAAATAGCCGAGAGAGAAATATAGAGAAAGGCCAACAAGCAATTGTAAATCCACCGAAATAAGGAGGTACAATGCGGTGCGTTTATCACCAAGAGTAAAATCGCGCTTGCCGTTTAACCCACGCAGACTGCTGATTAGGGTCAAAAGGCCAAAAAGCAAGACAATCCACCGTAGAATACTGTGAAGGTGTTGGAGGAAAGTAAGACCCATAATGCTTAGATAATTTGATTGAAAGTTTTTTTTAAAAATGGAAACCCCTTCTGATAGATGCGAATGTACAGTGTCTGGCATCGGAAAGAAAACGTTCGTCGCTTTAACCCAAAAGCTTTTCCCAATTTGACAATTTGTCTTTTGGGAAATGATTGCCGCTTAAATGCTCAATGCATTTTGTTTTGAATTAGCACTTGGTGGTAGCGCTGGATAAAGGCTTTCAAGCGCCAAGAACTACTATCGGCGCGGCTTCTATCGAAATTCAACAGATTGTGTTGGTCCAGGCTGTCCGTTGGATAAGAGTAGAGGGCAACCGACATTTGTTCCTTTGTTCTTAATAAATATCCATACTCCAACCATTGGTAAGTACCATTGCTTTTGGTCACTACAAAACGTGGTTCTTGCTTTGCGAATATGCTATTGCCAAAGGCGAAAAAGGAATATGGATATCCAAGGTATTGCAAGACAGACGGCAAGATGTCCAGTTGCTGTGTAGGCTCATTGTAATATCCCTGAAGCGTAGTATCGCCAGGTGCGTAGAAAATGATAGGAATAGCGAATTGCCCTAGACCTTTAGCATAAAAACCGCCGCTGGTCTTCGGGGAACAATGGTCAGCGGTTATCACAAATAGTGTACTGTCGTACCAAGGCATTTTTGCAGCAGATTGGAAGAATTCTCGGATAGATAAATCGGTATAGGCAATGCACTGCTGTACCTCGAGCGGTCCGGATGGAAGACTGTGCCGATACTTGTCAGGAAGGCCATAGGGCGGATGCGAACTAAGGGTAAAAATGGAAGCAAAGAATGGTGGTTTTAGCGTAGAAATTTTCTTGGCTGAATACTGTAGAAACGGTTCATCCCAAATGCCCCAGGCACCGTCGTAATCCTCTTCGTTGGCATATTCCTTTCGGCCAAAATATTTATTGAACTCGGCGGCAGATGCAAAAATGTCGAAGCTCATTGTGCCATTGGTGCCGCCATGAAAGAATGCAGACTTGTAGCCCAATGGTCGCAGTAGGCCTGGCATTGCGCTGATTTGGTTCGTGCCGTAATTGGAAGTTGTAAAGGCTTCATCCATTAAAGTTGGTATGCTGGCAAGGATGGCAGGAATGCCTTCGGCAGAGGTTTGGCCATTGGCAAAAGCTTGGGTACATACAAGACTATGCCCCATCAAACTATCGAGAAACGGCGTGAAAGATTTTCGACCTCCTAATGCTGTAAATTCTTTAGACCCACTTTCAATTATCAACACCACCACGTTCTTTTTGCTGAATTGTTTTCCAAAATAATGATGAGTAAAGGGCATCTCTTTTTCGGCATCCGAATCGGACATGAAATGTAGTGGTTCGAGAGAAGGTGTGGTAAGCGTAGTAATGATGCTAAATGGCGTGTTGAGCACGATGGGTACGAAGCGACTGTCAGTCACTTGCACGGCATTGCGCAAGCCAATAGGAATGTATTGCAAGCCGCCTCTAATGCCAACGAGCGTGACTCCGGCAGCGACTATTAAAATGAAAGACTGAATGGAAACCCTTTTCCAAACTGGAATTGGATGTTTCGGTTTCGTAAATGGACTTGCCTTTTGAATCAATTTATTGCCCCAAACTAATACTACAACAAACCCAATTGCAGCAAGAGGTACGAACCAATATTTGATGAGGTAGGACGGAAGAATGCTCCAGAAATCGCCCTGACTGCCCACCATCTTGAGCACATCGGAAGTGGCTCTTTTAAAGTTGTAAGGAAAGTAGGCCCAGTCGGAGAGTTCAAACAATA
>JBDTKK010000270.1:0-7508 GCA_039935335.1 Chitinophagaceae bacterium | reverse complement strand
TCTATGGAAAAGGCAGCAGAACGCGGTAAAATGAGTCCTCGGGAACGCATCAATTACCTTATCGACGAGGGCACTCAACTTCAGGAAATAGGCTCTTTTGCAGGCTGGGAAATGTATGAGAAAGAAGGTGGTTGCCCAAGCGGCGGTACTGTTGGTGGTATAGGCTATGTAAGTGGCCGCCAGTGCATGATTGTGGCCAACGACAACACCGTAAAGGCAGGGGCTTGGTTTCCCATTAGCGGTAAGAAAAATTTGCGCTTGCAAGAGATAGCGATGGAGAATCGCTTACCTGTTATTTACATTGTAGATAGCGCCGGTGTTTACCTACCCATGCAGGATGAAATCTTTCCGGATAAAGAACATTTTGGACGCATCTTTCGTAATAATGCGGTAATGAGTGCTATGGGTATTTCTCAAATAGCCGCAGTGATGGGCGCGTGTGTAGCGGGCGGTGCGTACTTGCCTATTATGAGCGATGAAACATTGATGGTAGAAGGCAATGGTTCCATTTTTCTTGCAGGCCCATTCCTCGTGAAAGCCGCCATAGGAGAGGATGTGGACGCAGAGACTTTAGGCGGAGCAAAGACGCATACCGAGATTTCGGGGATTGCAGACTATAAGTTTGATACTGAAGCGGAATGTCTGGACCAAGTGAAGCGCATCATGAACAAACTCGGCCATGAGCAACAAAACGCGGGCTTTGATAGAATTGTATCGGTAGCTCCAGCAAAAGAAGTCCAGGAGATTTATGGCGTGGTTTCTACCGAGAACAATAAGCCGTATGACGTACTAAACGTGTTAGAATGCATTGTGGATGCGGGCAGTTTCGACCAATTCAAAGAAGACTATGGCAAGACGATTGTGTGCGGTTATGGTCGTGTAGATGGCTGGGCGGTGGGCATTGTGGCCAATCAACGCAAGGTTTTGAAAAATGGAAAAGGCGAAATGCAATTGGGTGGCGTGATATACAACGACAGTGCGGATAAGGCGGCAAGATTTATTCAGAATTGCAATCAAAAGAAAATTCCTTTGGTTTTTCTGCAAGATGTGACTGGCTTTATGGTTGGCAGTCGTAGCGAACACAGTGGCATCATCAAAGACGGCGCGAAGATGGTGAATGCGGTGGCCAATTCTGTGGTACCTAAAATCACTTTCATTACCGGAAATAGCTATGGAGCGGGCAACTATGCGATGTGTGGCAAAGCCTATGATCCACGGTTTATTTATGCATGGCCTAATGCTAAGATTGCGGTGATGGGCGGCGATCAAGCGGCCAAGACTTTATTGCAAATTCAAGTGGCCTCTTTGAAGCGAAAGGGCGAAGAAATAGACCCTGACAAAGAAGCGGCATTGCTTAAAGAAATAACCGAACGTTATGCACGCCAAACCAGCTCCTATTATGCAGCGGCACGGCTTTGGGTAGATGAAATTATTGACCCGGCGGATACGCGTAGATTGATTTCGGAAGGGATAACCGCGGCAAATCAAGCACCGATTGAGAAGGTGTGGAGAACTGGAGTTTTTCAAGTTTAATCACTTTTAGAGCCGTTGCACCCAACGGCTCTACAAAAAAAGTAACCATCATGTATTGTGCAATTTGTGGTAAGCCGGTAAGCGGAAATTTCTGTGCCAATTGTGGTACACCTGTTGCCGGAAGCAGCGAGTCAAAGCCGCCGACATCAACACTTCACTGGGAGGAGGAAACGACAATACCCGCGCTGCTGGCTAATCCTGAAGTAGCCACATTGATAAAGTATTATGCTGGACAGGCGGAAAAAAAGCTCGATGCAGACGACTATCTCAGCATTTTCGATACCATCATGAAGCCGGGCGGCATTTCTCTTAAAAAGCTTGCCGACATCAGTGTTCCGATTTTTGAGAAAATGGGTGTGAATACGGCTCACTCAACTGTTCATACTTTGCCGTTCGGGCTACACGAATCCATCATACGTTGTGTTTGCGCTATCGCAAAGGAAGGCTTGCCTGTTTCTAAGATTGACTTGGCCGAAAATGGGTTGGTTTTGGTTGCAACTATACCTTCCGATTTATGGTCTTGGGCTGGTGAAATGGCTGTCACTATTGAGGCTTTAGGCACTCAAACACAAGTCAACATCCACACGGTAATCAAAGGACAACTTTACGATTGGGGGAAGAGTAATCGGCGCATGGAGCGGCTGATTGCGGATATGGAGGGGATTCAGTTAACCGACTAAAGGCTATAGGTTTTTTTCACTTAACTGGAACCATTTTGATTGAGCTTTAATTCGGAACTTCGCGTATAAACGAAAATGCATCCGGAAATGAAAATAATACTGGACATACAAGATAATAAAGCTAAACAGTTCCTAGAAATGTTGAAAGGGCTTTCATACGTGAAAACAAAGACTATTTCAGATGAAAAGGCTTTATTGATAACGGAAATTAAGGAAGCTGTTGATAACCTGATTTTGGTGCGCCAAGGCAAACTTAAAGCACGTCCTGCGAAGGATCTGTTGAATGAACTTTAAGGTACTTTCAATTCCACCATTTGACAAGCAATTGAAACGTCTCGTCAAAAAATTTCCATCACTGAAGGGAGAATTTGCTCAATTATTGGAAAGTCTTGAGGTTAATCCGTTACATGGCACCTCACTCGGAAACAGTTGTTACAAAATACGTATTTCGATAGCTTCAAAAGGGAAGGGAAAATCGGGCGGAGCGAGGTTAATTACGAACATCATTGTCGAAGAAAACACGGTCTTCCTCATTTCTATTTACGACAAAGCGGAAAAGGACAATCTTAGTAATAAAGAATTATTAGAGCTGTTGAAACAGTTACCAGAGTGATTTATTTTTTTTCTAAAAATAAATCCAAATTCCTGGTCATTGCTCCGCCTTCAGCATCCTTGGAGCACCGTGCATATCCTCCCGCACCACCACATTTTTAAAGTTCATTTCTTGAAAAATTGACGCGACTTTTTCTGCATAATCTCGGTGCATTTCACAATAAATACTCCCGCCTTCATGGAGATGATTTTGTCCGAAAACCGCTATTTCACGATAGAAAATAAGCGGGTCTTCGTCGGGAACAAAAAGTGCCATTTCAGGCTCGTTATCCTTCACGTTGGTGTGCATCGTTTCTCTGTCTTTTAGCGGGATGTAGGGCGGATTGGAGACGATGATGTCGAAACTTGGAAGTTCGTTTCTGGCAGCTTTATCCAGAAAATCAACTTGTTGGAATTGTACTTTGCTATTTAGGTTTTCTTGGTTGAGAAAGGCATTGCCCAGAGCTTCTTCACTCAAGTCAATCGCCGTAAGTTCCAGAGCCTGACTTTCCAGATATAACGTGATAGCAATGCAGCCGCTACCCGTTCCAATGTCCAAAACACTTGCTTGTTTCTGCCCATTTTCCTTTAAAATCCAAGCACACAATTCTTCAGTTTCCGGACGAGGTATTAACACCGCTGGGCCAACAGAAAAAGTCCTTCCATAAAAATGGGCAATGCCGGTAGCATATTGAAAAGGGACGCCACGCTTTAAGGCGGATTTAATACGCTGATAGCTGGAAAATTCTCTATCGCCCAATAGTTTATCAGACGCAGTGAGCCGTTGCAGCTTGCTCAATTTCGTGATGTACAGCAGTGTTTCATGCGCTAAGGCATCAGCTTCATCATGCGGATAAAGCGTTTTGAGGGCATCACTCAAGGAATGGAAAGCATTGCGCAGAGAAATCATAGTGCTGCAAAGATGCAACGGAGACAGCAAGGTGTTTGCGGCTAAATTCGCCATGCATGACGAAAGAAGATTTTATGCTCCGCGCGATAGATTTGGCGCAGCTTGGCAAAGGTCGGGTTTCGCCGAATCCATTGGTGGGCGCGGTGCTGGTGCATGAAGGTCGGATAATTGGCGAAGGATTTCATGCGGCTTGTGGCGATGTTCATGCGGAAGTAGCGGCATTGAATTCGGTTAGTGAACAAAACAAAATCCTTATACCGGATGCTACGCTTTACGTCACTTTAGAGCCTTGTGCGCACCAAGGCAAACAACCTCCTTGCGCGCATCGCATATTGCAGGAAGGGATTAAGGAAGTGATTGTTGCCACACAAGATCCTTTTAAAGAAGTGCAAGGGCGCGGCATAAAGATCCTTCGGGATGGTGGCGTAGAAGTAGAACTTGGAATCTTAGAGAATGGAGCACGTTGGATGGCTCGGAGATTTCTCACTACGCAAACGCTCAACCGACCTTACATCATCTTGAAATGGGCGGAAAGTGCAGAAGGCTTTTTTGCGCCTTTGAGGGAGGAAAGAAAGCAATTGAGCAATCGCTTTAGTATGGAGCTCGTACATCAGTGGCGTGCAGAGGAATCCTCAATTTTAGTAGGTTATAAGACGGCGCTAATCGACAATCCGAAACTTACAAACCGCTCCGGTAAAGGCTTACACCCACTTCGGATTGTACTGGACCGGACCTTAGCGTTGCCGCTTTCCCATTATTTGTTGGACGATGAAAGGCCAACCTGGATATTGAATACAGCGAAAGAAGAAGCCGGATTAAAGCACTTCAAGAAAATGGCTTTTGACGATTCTCTATTGCCAACTTTACTTCAGGATTTGAAGGCCGCAGGCAAGAATTCCTTGATTGTTGAAGGCGGCGCACAGCTCTTGCAAGCCTTCATCAATTTCAATCTTTGGGATGAGGCGAGGATATTTCGCACTGCTGTTTCTCTGGATAGTGGAATTGCTTCTCCTAGGCTTTCATCGGCTCAACTTGTTTTTCAAACTGCCATTGACACGGATAATTTGAGTGTCTTTCAGCATCGGAATTGTGCGTTTCCTTACGTTGACGGGATGAAACTTTAAGCCAAGAAGCTGCATGATTTTCCTCCTGCTCACCATCGCACTCAACGTGCTGATTTTCGTTGGTTTCAAGCTCTTTCCGCGCTATAAAATTGACGCACTTCAAGCCATAGTTTTCAATTATTGGGTCTGCGTTTTTACCGGAAGCTTTTTTCTTGGTGAATTTCCTATTCGTGCTGAAAGCCTTGTGCAGCCTTGGTTTTCTTGGTCTTTGTTGATGGGCACCGGCTTTATTTCCATTTTCAATTTCATTGCTTACTGTACCAAAAAGGACGGCATTACCGCCACCACCATCGCCAACAAATTGAGCCTGGTCATTCCTGTTGCTTTTGCTGTTTGGTTGTACAAGGAATCGCTCGGGCCAACGAAAGTTTCAGGGATTCTTTTGGCCTTTCCTGCCGTCTATCTCACAGCAAAGACAAAGACAGATAAGAGCGCAAGAAACCTTTGGTTACTGCTGTTACTCTTTATTGGCAGTGGTCTATTGGATACGCTCGTCAATTACATCACCAACAAATTTTTCACGACAGGGAATGCACTTTTTGATAGTCGCGGACAAGCCATATTCCTGACACACACCTTTGCTATGGCCGCATCAATTGGAACTGTTTTGGTGGTCATTCGCGCTTTGAATGGAAGTATGCCTTTTCGTAGAAGAAACCTGCTGGCGGGGCTTTTTCTGGGAATTCCCAACTATTTCTCCATGTACTTTTTTATGGCCTTGCTGCACTCCAATTTTCTTCCTAGCTCCGCAGCCATTCCCGTAAACAACATTGGTATTTTGTTTGTCGCTACACTCGCCGCCCTACTTTTTTTCAAAGAAGAAATGAACCTTACTCGCCTCAGTGGAATGTTACTTTCGCTTTTGGCTATTTTGCTCATCATGCTCTCCGGACTTCATGCCTGACCCAAAGAAATACCGAACGATAGACGCGCCAACGAACGCAGAATTTCGTGACCGCGGCAGCAGGTTTTTGGCTTTTGTATTTCCAATAAAGTCAGTGGAGGCAGCCAAGCTGTTGATTAAAGAACTAAAGGCACAACATCCGAAAGCGAACCATCATTGTGTTGCCTATCGCTTGGGTTATGATGGTAATACTTTCCGCGCGAGTGATGATGGCGAGCCCGCCGGAAGTGCCGGCCGGCCTATGCTTGCGGCGATTGACAGTGCGGACTTGACGGATTTGATGGTCGCCGTCGTTCGTTATTTCGGTGGCACTTTGCTCGGTATTCCCGGCTTGATCAATGCTTACGGAACTGCCGTGAAGATGGCGCTGGAATCGGCTATTGTTTCTGAACACTGGGTAACAGGGAAGATTAAGATTGACTGCGGCTACGATGCATTAGGCGCGGTGTTGCATCTTTTGAAAGCCCAGGAAGCGCAAGTGCTTCATCAGGATTTGCAACTCTTTTGCAGCATACAGGCCAGCGTACCTTTGCACTTGTTGGATGAATGTGTCGCGAGGCTTTCGGACATTCGCGGCGTGCAGGCGGAAGTTGTTTCGTGATTATAGTCGACAACGCTTTTACCGTTTAGGCATCTACGGCCGTCCTTGCGAGGAAGGAGGCTGGGCGACTGACGAAGCAATCTCACAGCAAGTTGTGGTCCTAGATTGTGAGATTGCTTCGTTGCAAAACCTGTCCCGACTTTTCGGGAGCCTCCTCGCAATGACGACTAAACTGTTAACCTCTTTTTCCGTGAATTCTCTCCCCGACCAACATGCTAGATTAATAAAGGACGAAGCGCTTCGACTTGGCTTTATGGCATGCGGCATCGCGAAAGCGGAACGTTTGGATGAAGATGCTCGTCGGCTGGAAGCCTGGCTGAACAAGGGTTTTCAGGGAACGATGGGCTATATGGAACGCAATTTTGAACTCCGTGTAGACCCGACGAAGCTCGTTCCCGGAGCTAAGTCAGTGGTGACGATGCTGATGAATTATTTCCCCGCTCAAAAGCAAAACCCGGATGCGCCACTCATTGCCAAATATGCCTGGGGCGAGGATTATCACGACATCATTCGGGCAAAGTTGAATGAGCTTCTAGCCTTTGTGCGCGCCAACATTGGCCAAGTGGAAGGACGAGGATTTGTAGATAGTGCACCGGTTTTGGAACGTGCCTGGGCGGTGAAAAGTGGCTTAGGCTGGGTGGGCAAAAACGGCAATCTGCTCAACAAACAAACCGGCAGTTTCTTCTTCATCGCTACGCTCATCACCGACCTGGAGCTTTTGGCGGACTCAAGTTTCAGCACTGACCATTGCGGCACTTGTACGCGGTGTATAGACGCTTGCCCCACGGGCGCTATTGAAGCTCCGGCCTTGATTAATGCCACCAAATGCATCTCTTATCTCACCATTGAATTGAAGGATGCGCTGATGCCGGCAGGCTTTGAGCAGCGCGACGATAATTGGATGTTTGGCTGCGATGTTTGTCAGGATGTTTGTCCCTGGAACCGATTTAGTCGCCCGGGTTCGGAGCTTGCTTTCGAACCTATCCCTGAAGTGTTGAATCTCTCAAAGTCGGCCTGGGAGCAGCTTTCGGAAGAAGATTTTCGGAGGATTTTTAGGAAGTCGCCGATAAAGCGGAGTAAATGGACGGGAGTGTTGCGGAACTTGAAGGCGATATAGGTGAGTTTACCACGAAGGCACAGAGGCACAGAGTTTCACGGAGGGGGT
>JBDTKK010000269.1:0-3660 GCA_039935335.1 Chitinophagaceae bacterium | reverse complement strand
AGCAAACTCGGCGATGTGTATGTGAATGATGCCTTTGGAACGGCTCACCGCGCACACGCTTCTACAGCGGTTGTGGCGCAATTCTTCCCTAAAGGAAAGAAGATGTTTGGGCTGTTGATGGAAGGCGAAATAAAGGCCGCACAACAAGTCCTTGATAACCCGCGAAAGCCTTTTACAGCCATCATTGGGGGAGCCAAAGTGAGCGACAAAATCTTGATAATCGAAAACCTGCTGGACAAAGCGACAGACATCATTATTGGTGGTGGTATGGCTTATACTTTTTGGAAAGCACAGGGCTGTAAAGTCGGCAACTCCTTGGTGGAAGATGAGCGCTTGGATACTGCGCGGGAATTATTGAAAACCGCAGCGGAAAAAGGATGCTGCATTCACCTCCCTGCCGATTCCATTATCGCTGATAAATTCTCCGAAGATGCCAATATTTCTTCTGCGCAAAACCACGATATTCCAGATGGCTGGATGGGCTTGGATATCGGCATCATGGCTTGCGAGATGTTTGCCAAAGTGATTCTTGAAAGCAAGACAATTCTTTGGAATGGCCCGATGGGAGTTTTCGAAATGGAGGACTTTCAGCACGGTACAAAATGTGTTGCAGAAGCGGTGGCCGAAGCTACCTCAAACGGTGCTTATTCTCTTGTTGGCGGGGGCGATAGTGTTGCTGCAGTCAATAAATTTGGCTTTGCCGATAAAGTGAGCTTCGTGAGTACCGGTGGTGGGGCTTTATTGGAATTCTTTGAAGGAAAAACCCTTCCGGGCATTGCCGCAATTCTAGACTAGAAAAGTCCTTTATTTATTTTTTAAAATCGCATTGGCATTGGCAAGAAATACCTCTTCCTCCTTGCCTGGAGCGGCTTGTGGATATTGAAGGGAGCCTAAAGCTGCAATATTTATTTTCTGACTTTTATCGTCCTTCTCCATGTTGAAGACCCAAATGGTAGGATAACCTTGCACGTTAAAAAACTGCTGTAAGCCGTTGTTTTGCTCAATCATCTTTTGAGGCAATTGCTTGCCTCTTGGAAAGTCAAGTTCCAGCAAAACCACGTTCTCTTTCGCCCATTTCTTGAAGCCCGCCTTATCAAAAACATTCGCTTCCAGACGGTGACACCAACCGCACCAATCGCTACCCGTAAAAAAGGCAAAAATGGGCTTCTTGTTTTGATGCGAAACATCGTAGGCCTTCTCGATATCATTGTACCAAGTGAGGCCGTTTTTTACTTCTTGTGCCAATACTGTACCCGTTGAAGCTGTAGCGATAAAAAGAAAAGAGAGGAGAATTTTTTTAAATTTTGACATTGCTTAAAAGGATGTTGAGGTTTGAAGGATTCGATATTCGAATATTATTCATTCAGTTAGACGCAAAATAGGATGCAATTTTGATACCGAATTTCGAAAATAAGGATTTTTTATCGCAAAAAATGCCGCCACGAGGGACAGCATCTTTTAAAAATGAAAATCAAAATGGGCTATTTCCGATAATAAATTTCATCGTTGAAAAACTCTTGAGTGGCTTGTAATGCAGGGCTGGCCATGCGTTCAAAGATTCGGCTCACTTCAATTTGCTCCTTATTTTCGTTTACTTCTTCAAGGTTGTCGCCAATAACGTTAAACTCGTCCAAGCGCTTGTGAAGCTCCTCCTTGATATTAATGTTGATTTGGTTGGCACGGCGACTCACTACAGCAATACTTTCGTAAAGATTGCCGGTTTTCTCCTTCATCATGATTACGTCGCGAGTTTCAATCACAGGACTCACTCCAGTATTGGGACGGCGGTTTAGTGTGCTCATATTTACTTATTTTTTTTAAGATAGTTATTGGCTAGTAATTCTAAGTGCTCAGCATCTTTGATATAGCTGGATTTGGGGAAAATTTCTTTCAGTTCCTTGTAAGCCGCAACTGTATTTGCGTAACGCTCCGCTTGTTTTTCGGATACACTTTTACGGGCATATTCATAGTTGGACTTCACGACCATGAATTGATAATAATCAGCACTCGGAGATTCGGAGTAGTAGTTGATAATATTCTTGTAAGAAATAGTAGCAGCTTTATATTGACCAATATTGTAGTAAAGTTTCGCTGCGCTGGCATCCTTTTTCTCTAATTTCTTCCGCGCATCATCTATTAATATATTGGCTTCCTTTACCCGCGAAGACTGCTGGTGTGTATTAATAAAAGCCTGCAAGGCCTCCATAGATTTTATGGTATTGGTCTGGTCAAGACTTGCTTTGGGTGCCATTTTCACGAGGCAAATGGCGTGCATGTACTCACATTCTTCTGCGTCTTTACTAGTAGGAAAGTACTCCGAGAAATTCTTGAAATAAAGAGATGCGGTTGCGTAATCCTGGATATTGTAAAACGTGTAGGCGTAGCGATAAAAAAGCTGTTCATAATTGCGCGTTCCGCGTAAAACCGGCAACAAATCGTGGTACAATTCATTGGCCTGACTATATTTTTTCTTCTCGAAATACTCGTTGGCTTTGGTGAGTTTTAGGTTCACGTCATTGCTCTTTTTGATTTTGTCGAAAGAGTTGCAGGACGCGCTAAAAAGCACCGTTAGGACAACAATAAGATTTAGGGAAAGTCGAATCGCTCGCATAGAGAGGGGCGCAAAAATACGGGATAAATTTTGGATGTGCTCGGCTTAGTTGTTAAAGCTAGGAATAAAAGCGTGCCTAATACCAATATTGTGCGATTGGATTTAGGCACGCTACTTAAGAACTGATAAATAGTTCACGCAGTTTTTGCATCAACTATTTTGGATACTCCAATATCTCAAAGTCTATTCACCCGTTTTGACCATTTTAATCTCGTACTTCTGACCAACTACTATGGTATCTTTTGACAGTATGTTCATTGTAAAGCTCGAGCTGCAATATTTAATTCCAAATCGCGCGTTATAGGGACCTGAAGCGTGACAACCACTTGTTTTCACCAAATAGGTGGAATCAGTCAGAATTCCCGAAAAATTAAGCCTATCGTTTTGTAAAGCAAAAACACCTTTAGCATATTCTGTCCACTTGGTTTGGTAGCAATCCAATTCTGTCCGAAGTTCCGCTCTAACGATAATGCTCATGTAGAATGAATCATTACGAAATTCTATTTTAGACCATTCTGGCAGGGGTTGAAATGCCAAAGGGTCAAGATAATAATCTTGTTTCCAAACACCTTGCAAATCACTTTGTATAGGGTTGCGGCATACTTGGGTCTCTTCTTTCTTGCAAGAATACAAAACTGTACTTGCCCAAAGGACAAGTACAGTGAACAATAATTTATTTCGCATAAACTGTAATTTTTGAAGTAAAAATGAATGATAGTCGGCTAAAAGACTAATAAATTATTTCTAAAACACGTAGCATTCTAAGGTTGCTTCATAAAACGAAGCAATACTATTGTGGACCGCAAACTTACACAAACCTTTCACACCTTCTAAATATTGTCTTAAAAAAATGACATCCTACAACGCCCTCACCAAATAAACCAACACAGGAAAGTGGTCGGAATAGCCATTTATCCAATTCGGCCCATCAAAAGAGCGATGAGGATAACCTTTATAGGGACCAAATTTCTCCTTCAAAAAGTCCCGACTAAAAATCTCTGATTTATAGAATTGCCAGTGTTTTCCTTCGGGATGCAACCAACCGCTGG
>JBDTKK010000268.1:0-5719 GCA_039935335.1 Chitinophagaceae bacterium | reverse complement strand
AGAGAACACTAAGAAGCACTAAGATTTGAGGGAGTTCAGGCCAACAATAGGAGGCCATTTTTACCTTTTGACTTTTACCTTTTGACTTTTACCTTTTGACTTAATTCTTTTTCAGCCCCGGAAACTTCATTTCAAAGCCCTTCAGCGCATCGCGAAGCCGCGTGGCCACGAGGTATTCCTTGTACCAATTTTGATCTGAGGGAATGATATGCCAAGGCACATCGTTGCAATGTTTAAAGGCTTCTTCGTAATAATCTCGATACTTATCCCAAAGCTTTGCCTCTGCAAAATCGTTCTCATTATACTTCCACATTTTCGCAGGATTCTGCAAACGCTCCTGTAGTCTTTCCTGTTGTTCCTCTTGAGAAATATGCAGGTAGAATTTCAGAATTGTGGTGTTGTTGTGCTCCGTTAAAAGACGTTCAAAATCATTGATGGCTTGCATTCTCCGTGCAGCCAATTCATCGTCGCACCAGCCATGGACGCGGGTTATAAGAATATCCTCGTAGTGCGAACGATTGAAAATTTGAATCATTCCCCTCGCCGGAGCATACTGATGGATACGCCACAAAAAATCATGCGCCAACTCTTCGGTCGTCGGCGTTTTGTAGGATTTCACCGCCACACCTTGAGGATTCATTTGCCCGAATACGTTCTTCGTCAATCCATCCTTACCGCTGGCATCCCTTCCTTGTAATACAACCAACAAAGAATGCTTCGACTCGGCATAAAGCAAGTTTTGCAAATCGTCCAACTCGCTGATGATGTCCGCCAGTTTTTCTTTGGTTTCCTTTTTATCCAGCTCTTCTGGGGCACGGGTGTCAATGTCTTTCAGGTGGATTTGGCTCATCGGTTTGTAGGGCAATTTTGGTTTCTAAAAAAAGGAAATTACCACAGAAAAGCTTAGTCGTTTTTCGTCTCTGCCTCATTCTTCATTCTGCGATAAGCTTTGATAAAAATCGCACCGAGGTTTCTGTTTGGTGGCACATATTCTTTGAAGTCTTCATCGGCTTTCCCTTTTCCGGCAAAGGACGCTGAAAGCTCCGCCCACAAAGACTTCCAATCCAAATCATCTCCGGCTAGCAGGTGATTGTTCATCGCTTTGATGATGGCATCATTTACCATCATTGTCCCGGTTTGTTTGGTAGAAATCAAGTTGGCATTTGGCGCTTGCGTCAGCACTTTCCCCAGATTGTGATAGCCGCCGCAGGAACCCAAAATGATGATATGATTGGGCTTAGCCATATAGTCTATCGTAGAGTTGAGGTGATAGCTATGACCGCGATGCACGATGATAGTTGGGTGGATGTTATTCGCGTCCATATAGACCTTGAGTGCCTTTTGCGCCTTGTCGTCGAGTTCAGATTCATAATCGAGTGGAAGGTTGGCAAATACCACAATCTTCTTACCCTGTGTTGAGCTGAATTTTGTCCATTGCGCATTGCGTTCTTCCTTCCATTTACCATCTTTAAAATCTCCCAAGAAATTGGCGAAGGAGCTGCGGCCATCTTCATCACCATAAAAGAAAAACTGTTCGTACAGTACACCGGAATCGTCCAAAAGGCTGGCAAAAGGCATCCGATTGATAGGTGGTAAATGCAAGATTTGGGATAGCGAATCGGAGATATTTTTATTGGCTAAAGTGGCCAGCAAGCCATAAACAATCGTTCCTTTCTCGTTTCGCGCATTGCTTACACGGGTGTAATTGTCCACAATTTGATTGTACAGAAAATCGGCTAATGCAGGATCCTTTACCGAGCCAAACGCATCCGCCACATCAACGGCATCTTCCAAATCATCCGATTTTCCATTTTCCAAACCGGAAATAAATTGCTTCATCAAGTCTGATTTCTTTTCGGTGCTCATCGTGCTCAAAAACTCACTTAGCTTGCTATAGCCAGCGCACATTCTGATGAAAGTCCTGAAATGGTCATAATGTACTGTATCCAGCAATTCCCCGCCAGGCCTGGGTTTCAGGCGATCCATCATTCTATTAAAGGCTCCAATAAAAGAAGAAGTATAAATCTGATCTTGACCGTAAACGATGATGAAATAAAGTTCCGCAGGAGTTAATCCATCCAGACATTTGAAGCGCACCGGATCCGGACTTTCGTGAAGCTCATTAATCGTGGATACAAAAAGTCTGTTGGCGCGATAAGAAAGCTCATCGGAATAGGTAGCTCCGCCGAGCGTATCGCCCTGCATCTTAAGGCGAACAAGGTTTTTAAAGAACAAAGTTTCGTCGGCAGTGATTTTGTCGATTTCTGCAATCGTCAGTCGATTGTTGTAAATATCCGAGATGAAAGACATGGCTTTGAGCGGCGATTTGCTCTCATTGGTAATTTTTACAATAGCCATTACTAGCGGGTCTTTACAACGCACAATCGCACCATGAAGGGTAGCATTGGTGCTGGAGGCGTATTTATAAACCTCGTTGGGAGATACGCGTGCCGCCGCTGCTATGATGTCGCAGGCAAAAGGTTCGTTGGCGTATTCCTTCAATTTCCGAATCATCATCAACGGCTCGGCAGCGCCAACGGTACGGTAGAGATATGCACGGGAATCTTTGTCGTCATCGAGTAATTCTTCGTTGAACATCGAGTAGATATTCGCGTGGTGTTTTATAAATTCGGGAAGGCGATTTTCATGCTTCACAATGAGCATGTCGTGGAAATTGATGACTACTTTCCTATAGAAAAAGGCATCAGGATTTACGTCACGATTAAATTTGGTGACGAGATTGGTGAGGTAGCGGATATAGCCAATTTTAGTTTGATTTTCAATCTGCGCATCGTTGAAGGGCAAGTTTTCTATCATCGTATCGATGTGCGGCACCATGTGCAACATGGCATTAGTGATAGCATTGGAGGCAAGTGTGTCATCGCCGAACCAGATGTAGCCATCCACCTTGCCGTCAGAGGCATCTGCGCCGCGAACGGCGCGGTTTAGATAGACATGAAACAGCTCCCGATTGCGCGGAATGGGATGGACGAGCGTGTCTATCTCATAAATGGTCTTCACCTTTACTTCTTCGTGCTTCTTCTTCTTGTTGTGCGCTTGCGCGGATGGCGGGAAGGCAAACAGGAATCCGAGACTTGCGAAGAGCAAAACAACTAGGGCGGGAAACTTCTTTAAAAACGACATAGGCTAATGCCCGCAAAAATAAGGCATCAGCTTAGGGCAGAATCGTAAAACAGGCCTTAAAACTGATGATAAAGGACCGTTTGCAAAAGTTTACCATTCGGGATACAGCGGAATTATCGCTTTCCCCGGGTTGATACCCGGGGTTACTAAAATTCGTCCGCAGCAGCGGTCAGTTAGCCTCTGAAAACTCAAACGGTCTCGACAAAGTTCATCATTACCACTCCGGATATAGTGGATATGCAGCCATCGCCTCATTCACCTCGCCGCGCACTTTTGCAATAACAGTTTCATCTTCGGGTGCCATCAGGACTTTATCAATCCAGCTCGCAACTTGTGCCATGTTTCCTTCCTTCAAACCACGGGTAGTAATTGCAGGAACGCCCACACGAATACCGGAAGTGATGAAAGGAGATTTGTCATCGAAAGGCACCATGTTTTTGTTGATGGTGATGTCGGCTTTCACCAAAGTATTCTCTGCTTTCTTACCGGAAATGTTCTTGTTTCTAAGGTCGATGAGCAGCAAGTGATTGTCTGTTCCGCCGCTCACAATATTATAGCCCATTTCGCTGAAAGCCTTGCTCAGCGCCTGTGCGTTGGTAATAATCTGTTTGGCGTAAGTCAGGAAATCGTCTTGAAGAATTTCGTGGAAGGATACCGCTTTTGCAGCGATAACGTGCTCCAATGGCCCGCCTTGTGTACCTGGAAAAACTGCCAAATCCAGCACCGAACTCATCATGCGCACATCGCCTTTCGGCCCTTTCAAACCCCATGGATTTTCGAAGTCTTCCTTCATCAAAATAATCCCGCCGCGAGGGCCACGCAATGTCTTGTGTGTGGTGCTGGTAACGATATGGCAATGTTCAAAAGGAGAGGCGAGCAAGCCTTTCGCAATCAAGCCTGCTGGGTGCGCCATATCGCAAAGAACGAGGGCACCAACCTTGTCTGCTGCTGCACGAATGCGGGCATAATCCCAGTCGCGACTATAGGCCGAAGCACCGCAAATAATGAGCTTTGGTTTGTGTTCTAAAGCTTGTTTTTCCAGCGCGTCGTAATCCACACGACCATCTTCCTTGTGTACGCCATAGAAGAAAGGCTGGTAAAGCTTTCCAGAGAAATTGACCGGCGAACCATGCGTGAGGTGACCGCCCATACTCAAGTCCAGACCCAGAATTTTATCGCCGGGTTGGAGACAGCCCAACATCACGGCAGCATTGGCTTGTGCGCCGCTGTGGGGTTGCACGTTTACATAATTGACCCCAAAAATTTCTTTAGCGCGGTCGATGGCGAGTTGTTCGCTTTTATCCACCACTTCGCAGCCGCCGTAATAGCGTTTACCGGGATAGCCTTCCGCGTATTTATTGGTCATCACGTTGCCCATAGCCTGCATCACTTGCATGGAGGTAAAATTCTCGGAGGCAATCAGTTCCAGGCCTCGGCGTTGGCGTAAAAGTTCTTCGTGGTTGAGTTCAATAATGGCGGTATCGCGTTGCATAAAGGGAGGTGTTTTGAATGGAGGGGCAAGGTACGGAGGAAGGGGGAGTTTATTTTTGGGGAGGCCGTTTGAAAATCCACTAATATATCTGTAACGCAAACTCTGAACAAGAGATAATCTGTTATTTGTCTTCAATCCAAGCCTGAAATCACCCTTTGGTAAACTACATTCCCCTACGCCTGAAGTCGTTACAATGGCGGCGTTATTGGGAAGAATGGTAATTTCAATTGCTATTCAGCTAAGCAACTTTGCATCTTGCGACCCGTATCATCAAAACAGAGGTATCTGAGGAATGGATGGAGGATAACACAATGCCAGCCCATCTGGGATGAGTTTTCGGCAAATAAAGAGCTACTACTTTTTGAGAGCTAACGAATGGTAGCAGAAAAAGAAAAGCACACAATTGAAACTAAATTTGATAAGCTACTTTTGGATATCACATATTTTAAAGGCGAAACTAAACTTCGAGAAGTAAAAACAAGTGTAAATCAAAATGTTTTCTGGCAGATTGTAGTGGCCCACTATTCCGAGATATGCGCTATTTCGGGTATTGACATTCGGGAATTACTTTTGGCTAGCCATATTATTGCGTGGTCGAAAAATGAGGAAGAACACCTAAAACTTGAAAATTCTACATCGCCCTTTCAGGGCTGTGACACAAAGCCCTGAAAGGGCGACATATATTAGCGATGGGTGTAGCCCGTCGAACGGGTGTAGCCCATCGAACAAAAAAACGAACATCATCCATCGCCAGCCCTGAAAAGGCGCTATACACCAACACAGGGTGCGGCCCTGTAATAAAACAAAAACCATGGGACAATCACTCGTAAAGAACTACATCCATATAGTGTTTAGCACCAAACACCGGCAGCCGCTGATACACCCACCAGTAGAAGCCGAACTGCATAGCTACGTAGCAGGCATCTGCAAAAATTTGGAATGTTATCCAATAAAAGTTGGCGGCTATACCGACCATATTCATATCCTCTGCTTGCTTTCTAAGAAGATAGCACTAATGAAACTTATAGAAGAACTAAAATCGCATTCTTCTAAATGGATTAAAGCGAAAGGTGATAACTATTC
>JBDTKK010000267.1:0-3639 GCA_039935335.1 Chitinophagaceae bacterium | reverse complement strand
CTCGCCCCAGCCATTGTACATTATTTTGCCAGCGGGCACAGAAATCTGTGTGCTGTCTTCTGTTGTAATGTTCCCGGTTACTATTTCAATCGGGTACATTCTTGGCGCGCATTCGGTGGGATACCATTCTATCATAGTTCGGTCGGATTTATTTGTGTTATGGCAAGATGCCAGTAATAGGAAAATAAAGCTAAAGAAGGACATAGAGGAATATTTATTAGCCTGCATATTCTATACGTTTACGTTGGCCTGTTTCTTCTGCTCCCGAAACTGGTATTGGACACGGCTCAGCCATTTTTCTGCTCTATTCTTTCCCATACTGTAGGTACAGGTGATGCCCGTTTGCCTGCGCGAATGGCTTTAATTAGTTCCTTCTTCTCCTCCAAAAGCAAGAGCAAAGGATTATCAGAAATCTGATAGCCAGTTGGCGGTTTTTGGATAGGCTTTTTCATTATCACGAAGTTAGCTTATTGGTGGAAAAAGGGCAAGACATTCGGGGATTCATACCGGTCTAATCTGAAAATATCTGCACAAAATACGATTCACCATGCGGCAGACGGAAGCTTTGGTGAAGAGCCTTTCGGAGGAAAGAACTAATACCAGCGGCAAGAAAAACCCTTTGAAACTACCGCCAGCCTACAAGCGTATTGAGGATAATATGGCTTCACATTTTGCAACTAAGGTGAAACTGGATAGGAAAAAGAACGGCCGCGGGACGGTGATAATCGATTTTTATAATGATGAGGATTTGGAGCGGATAATGGAGGCGATGAAAATGTAGGTGAAATTTGCTGATAAGAAGTAGTCGAAATGATTTTATTGCTTGAATATGCTTTGCGTTTTTAATTGTTTTGGAGATGTCCTTGATAAGAATGTAGACTAAAAGGTCGGAATGTAGACTATCTTTGGGTTTTAAATCGCAATCGCAATGGAAATAAAGATTAATGGTATTGTTTCACCTGAAATCAGGAATGTAATTATAGACCCAGAAAACAAACTGGGGACAAGTAATAAACACTATGGCGGCAGGATAATTGCGGATAATAGCTTTCTGTTTGACCTAGTGGGTAGTGAACCATTTAAACTAGAGGTAGGCGAAAGAACATACCTAGTTTGTACGGTGGAAAGTAGCTCAACGGGGCAATTTTCCTATTTCCGAAAGGGATAGAAATAAAGAAGCAAAATTCCTTTCCTAAATCATTTTTGTTTTATTGGGAAAGGCTTAAGCATCGTTTCGTGTGCGTCCTATTGCTGTTCATTATCATCACGTCGCCATTCGCTATTTTCCCATGAAACCGTGTTTTTGAATGAAATTATGGGTATTAATTTCACTGCAGATTAAATATCATGCAGTCGTGTGAACATTAAAATGGCGGAAACGATATGAATCAGTTCTCTGGATACTTTCTACTCTCTTCGTAAATTGGGTCATTCCAATTGCATACACCTCCATGCCATGAGCATGCACCTCTCTCTCTTGCATCGCTTATTGTGCCATCACAACACAAAGTTCGATAACCGACTATTCTCCTTATAATTGGATTTACTTTGTTGTAAAGTCTTTCCGCGTCGACATTACCTAGGGTTATACTTTGCCTAAGCTCTGGAATTGCCTCTTGCTTTCTTCCTTCCTTTAAATAACACTTTGCTTTAATGAAGTGCAAATTGTCAACATCTACTTCACTTTCACTTACTCTGTCTAATTGTAGAATTGCTTTTGTATATCGCCCCGTCAAAAAAAAGATAACTCCTCGCTGATAACTAATTTTATGACTTTCTGGATATTCTAAAGCTGCGCTATCAAGAAGTGTAGTCGCTTTTTTGAAATTCTTCAGCTCGATAAATTTTTCAGCTGACGAAATATAAAGTGCGGTTTTTTCTTGTTTCTTCTTTAACGCAGAGTCTTTTGCATCACTTTCATTCCGAACTTCTGTCTCAATAATCTGTTCTTTTTGGAGCGATTTTTCTGTTATCTTTTCATACTGTTGATTAGAGAATAGGCCTAAGATTATCAGGCAAAATCCCAACACGGACAGAATCCAAATTGTCTTCTTTAGTTCAAATCTTCGATGTAAAAATTTCCAAGTTATAGGATAGACTAGAGTACTAAAAAATACAAGCAGGATTGCAGTAACAGGTTGAAAACTGTATAGATAAATTGCACTAAATGAAAGCAACCCTACAAATAAATATTGAAGTCGAATTCTAAGTACGTTTTGCCAAAAAGCTTTCCAACTGCCATTATGAGTCTCAAGTTGCTTCGCTTGCCACCTAAAATAGATTGTAAAAAGTGTTACTGTACCTATAATGGCGAGCAGAAATAGAATGACCTTAATCAATGCAATTAAAATGACAGCAGCAATTGCAAATAAAATTAAAATGCCGTCACCGTTTCCCCGGCTTCTACCGCTACCTCCGTTGCTCTTTCTTTTGTAACTATGTCGATATCTTCTTGGCATATACTTGACGTTCTTTGACGTTCCCTATTTTACTGTCAATGATATGACGGTCAGGTTCGCCGCGACGCTGAATAACGTATGAGCGGACTATTGAATGACGAAGCTCGAGCTGGATGAAGAATATCCCACTGTAGTAACAGAATAAGTATAAATGCCGGCTGGTAGGTCGCCTCTTTGAATGAGTAATTCTGAAAATTGATTTGTAATATTGTATGTGCGAATCAATGCACCGTTACTATTGAAGATGTTTGCTTTTGCTTGGTTAATACCAGAAGGTAGATTATAATGCAGCGTGGCCTGCTCGCTAAGTGGATTTGGATAAAGTGACGTGTTTCCCTCCCTCCCCGATTGTGGTACTTTGAGTTGCGAAATATACTGACCAGGCAATGAATAGACCGAGGAATAGGTATGTAAAGCGCCGTTACCACCAACGGTATAATAATCTGCATTCGTTACAAGAAGTTTCCAACTACTATTGATTTTTACAGGGAATCCGTAATAGCAGTCATCAAACGTTTGAATTAATGTCCCATTTTCGTCAAGTAGAACCAGTTTGTAGTAATTAGATCCCAATACGCTTGCAGAGAAAGTAATCAGAATTTCAACCTTATCATCCGAATTAAAGAGGTGTTCAGAAGCAGCAAAATTGAAGATTGGAAAAACAGTGTATCCCGCCGGCGGATTAATAGGTATATCCTTCCAAAGAGAATGGTCAGTGTTGTAGAAATGTACTTTGCTTTTTGATGAATCAAAGCCGATGTATTTATAGCCTTCATTTTCTAGTTTAATAACCTGCATATTCAAGTTCTGGTTGTAACTTTTCTCTAAGGTTATTTGCGCTTGAGCACCTGTAAAAAGAAGCGAGATTGTAAAAGCTAGAATTACTGTTTTCATCGTAGAATTTTTGTGCAAAGTAGCACAAAGAATAATGAGATTTTCATCCAGCCTCATAGCATCCACACTATAGTAGATTAGGAAGCAAATATTTCGCTCAACCTTCTTAAGGACATATTTTCGTATCGGGACTCCTGATTATTTACCACATTAAAAAATCGCTCGTACAGAACTTGATAAGAAAGCATGTTTCGTTATTTGCTAAAATGTCGCTCCTCCAAGACTAAACAAGGGATTTTACTTCTTTATCCTACCATAATCTCGCTCATGCGGAGCTAAGTGGAAT
>JBDTKK010000266.1:0-10011 GCA_039935335.1 Chitinophagaceae bacterium | reverse complement strand
CTGCACAATTATTGGGCGATAGCGCGGGCGATAATAGCCTGGGCCAGCAACAATGCAAGAGCTCAACATTATTGCGAAAGCAAAAAGCAGGAACGCGGATTTGACTATTGATTTCATGGTCTTCATTTTTATAAAACAAAGACTAAACAAGAACGTTGCCGTTTAATCTGCACAGGATTTTTTTAAGAAATCAGGTCAATCAAAACGAGCCTTTCTTTCAAAATGAGGATGAGGATTACACCTGAATGCTGCGTCTGGTAAGGCTTTCGCGAAGCGTGTTAAAAAATCTATTTTCCCCAGCCAATCTTTTTACCAAGAAGAAGTAAGGCTTAAACGAACACCGCTAAATGCTGGCTCGTAACGGCAAACACCACCAGTACAATTGATGCCATCGGGTTGCTTCACGTAACTCAATGAAAAGCGGTGTGGGCCAGTAGTGTAAGCCAAGAAGGCATTGTAATAATGCGGCGATTTGGTGAAGCCACTGATGTTAGCCGGATTGAGCTGAGTGATGTACATGTCACTCAAAGAGAAACTCCAGCGTGGCGCAATATTGTACTCCAAAAGCGCGAATGCCCAAGAGCCATAGTCTTGCTTGGTGCTCATGTATTCAGCTTCTAATCGGAGGCTCTTTTTGTCGGTGATTTTATATGTTGCTTCGAAGAATGGAGTTATAGCCTCTACCATGGGCACTCCTGGGCGAACTTGATACACTTCCTGATTGTAATTAAGGTATTGTGCGCCACCTGTAAATCTCCATTTTTCTAGGCCACGGTATTCTGCTTCTGCATAAATTTCACGATAAAGTTTTAGACCCGTAAGGTCATCAATATGAACGTAGTTGAGCGTTATATCCAAGGTTTCTTTTGGTGCCAAAATCACGTCCACGCCGCCCGCCTGTTCAGATAGATTTTGGGAGGCAGGAGAGTAGCGCGACATGAGCCGTTGATGCCGAATGCGTGCTACGATAGGCTGCCAGTTGAGCATTCCTTTAAGTAATGTTTCTTGAGGCGAAGTCCTCATTTCAAAGTTCTCTGTGCGCTTTCCTGTAAGGTTGATGGCCACTCCCTTCACGGCGTAGCCAAGTGTGGAGTAAATCACATCGCCGGGCTTGTCTATCAGCAGGATGGTGTTATCTATCGCTTCATGGGATTTGTAAGCACCTTCTACATACCAAGAAAAGTCGCCGACGGTAAGGGTGTTGTAAGCAGTGAAGGCGTACATGTTGTACTTAGGCACAAAGCGATTGTTGGTGTCCTGGGAATTAATCCTTGATACTACTTGCGACATTGTAGCATCATCCAATGTGCGGTTGAGGATGCCGATACCTGGTGAAATGTGGATGCCTTTTTTCTTGCCGAGATCAAAATCTCCTTCAGCATTGAATCCTTTGATGATGGGCTGGTAGCGGTTATTGAGCTTGTCTGGTGTCTGTTCCTTTTGCTGGCCGGTAAAGGCTTTGAGCAAGATATTACTAAGAGGTCTGTATTTCACTGACACGCCTTCGAGAGCATTATCGATTAGTAAGCCGCGGTCTTCGTAGGAGCGGAAAAGGATGCCGGAGCCGATTTGGTCGTAGATATAGCCGCCTGTCACGGTCAGTTTTCCAATTTCTTTAGAAAGAGAAAAGGCACCAATACCGTAAGCACTATAGGCTGTTCCCGGGGTCAAGAGGTTTGAATTGTTGAAGACATCGACACGCAAGGAAGCAGTGAAGCCTTTGTAAGAATATCGATTGGTGAGCCATGCTTCGCCGCCATTCAAATACTTATCATAAAGTTCTCCAGTTGCACCAATAGCAGCATCGGGTTGGTAGAAGTTATAATTGGCTTGAAAATCGCCGGAAAGGTTGCCCTGAGCCATTGTCGGAGCGTTATAGAAAAGAATAGCCAGCGCGAGCGAGAGGAGCTTTTTTTGCATTAAAAAGGAATTTGTAACGATTTTGTCCGAATTTAGATTTCTTAACGAACTGCGGCAAGGTATTTGGCCTTACTATTGAGAACACAAACATACTCCATGAATTACTTTCAAAAAGCGATTACCCTTGTAACAGCCCTTGCCTTTGTTGGTTTTGGTGCTCAGGCGCAAGAATCTTCGCTGCCAAACACACAAGTAAAGAACCTCAGTACCGGGCAAAAAGTTGCTTTCAACGAAACAATTACTCCAGGCAAGGTGACCTTGATTAATTTCTGGGCCACATGGTGCGTGCCTTGCAAGAAAGAAATCAAAAACGTACGCGAGAAACTGGCTGCTTGGCACAAGGAAGCAGATTTCAACTACATGACGGTCTCTATTGACGAGTCTCGCGCGGAAGGTCTTGTACGCTCCTATGCAAAAGCGCAGGGCTGGGATTTTCCTTATTTCATTGACCCAAATAGCGACCTAAAGCGGTCATTGAATTTTCAGAATGTACCGTTCACAGTTATTATCGATAAGACGGGGAAAGTAGCCTTTACGCACAGTGGTTATGAGGAAGGCGGTGAAGCAGAGGTCTTTGAGAAAGTGAAGGAACTCGCCATGTAAGGTTTAAAAGTTTTTCTAAAAAAGTCAGGCTCTGGTCTGGCTTTTTTTATGGCCTTTTGTTTAAAAAGATACAATCTTTGTACCCTCACAAACCACCCATTCTAGATAGAAAATGCAAGAGGAAAGCCAGTCGATAGTTTCGGAAAAAGGAGCTGATTATGCAGCGCAGGATGCAAGCTTTTTCCAAGCATTGCGGCGCGAAGAATATGGCCGATTGGATGCTGCAGCGCAAACTTATCTGGACTTTACTGGTGGCAATTTGTACGCTGCATCACAGTTGGCAAAGCATCAAACGCTTTTAGCGGAGAATGTGTTTGGCAATCCGCATTCCACTAATCCCAGCTCGCTATTTGCAACAAAATTGGTGAACGAAGCTCGTGAAAGGGTACTGGAGTTTTTCAATGCCACGGAAGACTATATCTGCGTCTTTACAGCCAATGCATCCGGTGCTTTAAAGATTGTTGGCGAGAGTTACCCTTTCAACAGCGAGAGCATTTTTTTACTCCTTGCCGATAACCACAATTCGGTCAATGGTATTCGGGAGTTTTGTAAAGCAAAGGGCGGAGTGTCAGAGTATATCCCGGTATTTTGCGAGAACCTTCAACTGGATGAAAATGCGCTGAATGCTGCACTGGATGCGGCTTCTGATAAGAAGTGCAAATTGTTTGCAATGCCAGCACAGTCCAATGTATCAGGGGTAAAGCATCCTCTGACATGGATAAAAAAGGCACAGGAAAAAGGTTTTGATGTTCTGCTTGATGCAGCCGCTTTTGTGCCCAGTACTCGTTTGGATTTGCAGGAATACCAGCCCGAATTTGTATCCGTTTCTTTCTACAAAATATTTGGATACCCTACTGGTTTGGGATGTTTATTACTTCGTAAAACAGCGTTCCAAAAGCTTCACAAACCTTGGTTTGCTGGAGGAACGGTTTCCTTTGTTTCTGTAAAAAATCCGAGTTATTTCCTTACTGAAAATCATGAACGATTTGAAGATGGTACGCTCAATTATTTGGGTATCCCGGCTATTACATTTGGGCTCGATTACATTGAGTCCATCGGGATGCCGCGGATATCTAGGCGCGTAAAATCTTTGGCTATTCAACTTGCCGAGGGGCTTAAAGCTATTAAACACAGTAATGGTAAACCAGCCATTAAGATTTATGGCCCTCAAAATTTTGATAGTCGCGGAGGCAACATTATTCTCAATTTCTTTGATGTAGATGGGACGGCTGTGCCTACTTATTACGTAGAGCAATTAGCCAACAAAGAGAAGATTTCATTGCGCTCGGGATGCTTTTGTAATCCTGGAATCGACGAGATAAACTATTCAATTTCTGAAAATGAAATCTCCCAGTATTTTAGCAGTAATGAGGAAAAATCTGTGGATGAGGTAATTGCCCATCTAAAGATGATGCGTGGTGCCGTACGCGTTTCGGTGGGTATTGCAACAGTTGAAAAGGACATCGAGCGACTATGTACGGTTATTGCGCAGCTAAAGGATAAAACCGTTGTCGAGATAATAGGTCTTTCAAAGACCTAAAAGCAAAAAATACCATTTCCAATTAGAAGAGGTATTTCGGATTTGAGACATCGCCTACTAAAATATAAAAAGCCGCGCATTGCTGAGCGGCTTTTTAATTTGAATTCGTCAAATTGCTCTATGGGAAGATACCTAATTCCTCGTAAGCCACACCTACTTTGTTGATGGCAACAATGAAAGCTGCAGTACGCATATCTACTCCTGGGTTTGCGAGATGGCTTTCACGGATTTCATGGAAAGAGCCAATCATTGTATCCTCCAAGCCAGAGTAAACTAAATCTACTTCGTCTGGGCCATGAAGAATCATCTTGCGCTCAATATCAGTAACGGATTTACCAATAAGTGACTCAACAGAGCTCAAAAACTGACCAGTTACATTTTCTGTGAAACGCTTGTCCATACGGCCAAAGCGCACGTGGCTAAGGTTTTTCAACCACTCGAAATACGAAACGGTAACTCCACCGGCGTTTAAGAACATGTCTGGAATGACAATGATACCTTTTGCATTAAGAATTTCGTCAGCTTCTGGAGTAAGAGGGCCATTAGCACCTTCTCCAACAATTTTTGCTTGAATGCGGGCTGCATTGCTTGCATTAATCACATTCTCCAATGCGGCAGGAATAAGGATATCGCAAGGCATCTCAAGGACATCGGCACTGTGTGCTACGTTGGATACACCTGCAAAGCCAAGAATAGAACCAGTTGCTTTACGATGTGCTACTAACTTCTCAAGGTCAATACCATTCTCGCTATATACGCCACCTTCATACTCGGCAATACCTACGATGATCGCACCACCTTCGCTAAAGAATTTTGCGGCGTGGTAGCCCACATTTCCTAGACCTTGAATGATAATTCGCTTGCCTTTGATGCCGGGTGTCAAGCCAATCTTTTGCATGTCTTCAGCAACGTTGCACATTTCGCGCACGCCGTAGAAAATACCAAGACCTGTAGCTTCAGTACGGCCACGAACGCCACCTTGAGAGACAGGCTTACCTGTCACACAGCCCAAAGCGTTAATATCACCAGGGTTAAGGGAAGCATAAGTATCAGCAATCCAGCTCATTTCGCGAGCACCAGTTCCATAATCTGGTGCAGGCACATCAAGACCTGCACCAATGAAATTCTTTTTCACCAACTCGCTAGTGTAACGTCGGGTGATTTTCTCAAGCTCGTAAACGGAATAGTTTTTCGGGTTGATTTTGATACCACCTTTTGCGCCGCCAAAAGGTACGTTTACAATGGCGCATTTGTAGGTCATCAATGCCGACAAAGCCATTACTTCATCTTGATTTACGTCCATGCTATAGCGGATACCGCCTTTACAGGGAAGCTTGTGGTGAGAGTGCTGTACGCGGTAGGCTTCGATTACTTCCACGTTGTCGCCAATGCGAACTGGGAATTTCATTCTGTAAACTGCGTTACATGCTTTGATTTGCTCCAAAATTCCTTTCTCGAAACGAGTGAATTGTGAGGCTTTGTCGAAATTGCGTTCTACACCTTCAAAAAAGGAGTAGTGGGCTTGGCCGGGTCCTGTAGCCGGCGTTGTTTTTGTTTCTGCCATGACGGGTGCTTTTGTGAATTGATTAAAATTGTTTAAAAAGAAATAAAAAAACTTTATTGCTTCTGCTCTAGTTTCCTCACTTTTCGGTCAAGGAAAATTAGAAACAGAATTATACCTGTAAATATAGTTGCCATCACCAAAACTACTACGTAAATCTTGCCACTTTGGCGAAGTTCCGAAGCCATTTCCGGAGAGACGGGAGCGGCAGTTTGCGCCCAAGTTTGCACCTGAATAAACAGTAGGAATATTGCTAAAAAGATAGACCGAAGACGCATGAAGTAATTTAGTTGTTAGAGAGAAAGGCTGGTTTGATTTTCTTGCTTTTCATGAAGAAAGCGAACGCGAATTTTAAGTTGAGCCAGCCATAAACCAAGCATAATCCAACCCGCAACAGCAGGGTAAAAAACAAGCCGCATTCCATTATCCAAATCGTAAGCATTGAAGCCAGGATTACCGCCATCACCAGGGTGCAAGGAATCCACCATTCTAGGAAGAATAAAAATTAAAGGCATCATCAGCGCAAAAGCGAAAATGCCATACACTGCTGAAATACGTGCTCTTTTCTCTTCGTCTTTAATGCCACCACGGAGAATGATATAGGCGAAATAAGTAAGAATACACATCGCAGTGCCCAATTGCTTTGGATCATTGCTCCAAGCTTTTCCCCAGGTTTCTGAAGCCCATTCCATACCAGTAACCAAGCCTAAGAGCGAGAAGAAAATCCCAACGTTAATGAATTCCACAGCCCGATAATCGTCCGCAGGGTTTCCACTGCGCAAATACTTTAGATTGTAGAAAAAGCCGCAGCTAAATAGCACCATCATCGTGAACCACATGGGCACGTGAAAGTAGAGATTGCGGATAGTTTCGTTGAGAATATACATCGATGGCACTGGCATCAATAAGCCCCCAATTACAGTGTACGCCAAAAGCACGACACAAGCTACCTTCCACACCGAACGATACATACGACTTTGAAAGAAAATTCGTGCAAAGGTAGGCTGTTGATTTCTGATTTTTGGGCAGAAAGAATATTTACCCATAGAAAAGGACAATAGAAATTGGAACAGAATGACGCGGAATTGCGCCGTTTTCACTGCCGCCGCAACGGATACCCAGCAATAGTTGAAAAACGCTATTTGCCCCTTCTCTCCTTTTGCCTTTTACCTTTTGACTTTACCCTACAAAGCAGGCAAATTTCCATAAGCTTTCAATGCTTCCTCCAAGCAATCCATTGCCGCATGTATGTCTTGAATGTTGAGTACATATGCCAGGCGTACTTCGTCTTTACCACGCCCCAATGTGGCATAAAAACCTGCAGCCGGTGCCATCATAATTGTGCTGCCTTGGTAAGAGAAATTTTCTAAAAGCCATTGACAGAAATTCTCGCTATCCCGCACTGGTAGCCGCGCCATAGCATAAAAAGCTCCTCCCGGATTGGGACAATACACCCCAGGGATTCTATTCAACCGATTTACTAACGCATCACGTCGGTGTGTGTAGGCAGCATGTACTGCCTCGAAATAATCTGCCGGTAAATCCACAGCGGCTTCTCCTAAAATCTGCCCGTAAGTTGAAGGTGATAATCGAGCCTGTGCAAATCGCATTGCAGAATTGAGCACCTGATGATTCTTAGAAACAAACGCACCAATCCGCGCCCCGCAAGCACTGTAGCGCTTCGAGATGGTATCCATCATAATGGCATGTTCCTCCATTCCTTCCAAAGAAAGTACGGATATATGCCGCTGGTCATCGTAGCAAAACTCTCGATAAGCTTCATCGGAAAACAAGAATAAATTGTACTTCAAACACAAATCACGTAGCGTTTCCAGTTCCTGGCGACTATATAAATAACCTGTTGGATTGTTAGGATTACAAATCATAATTGCCTTCGTCGCCGGTGTAATAGCTTTCACAAAATCCTCTATCGGCGGCAGTCTGAAGCCGTCTTCAATTGAACTTGAAATTGGGACAACCTGCACACCTGCACTCTTCGCAAAGCCATTATAATTTGCGTAAAATGGCTCGGGGATAATGATTTCATCTCCAGGATCTAAGCACGCAAGGATCGCGAAAGAAATAGCTTCTGAACCTCCAGTGGTCACAATAATCTGGTTGGCATTTACATGGATGTCATTGCGCAAATAATACTCTGCAAGCTTCAGCCGATAACTCTCCATACCAGCGCTATGACTGTATTCCAGCACTTTGAAGTCGGCATTTTTTACAGCTTCTAAAATAGAAGGTGGTGTCTCAATATCAGGCTGACCAATATTGAGGTGATACACCTTTATGCCGCGGCTATAAGCCCCCTCGGCATAGGGCACCAATTTGCGAATAGGAGAAGGTGGCATCGCAGAACCACGGTGAGAAATAACAGGCATGTGGCAAAGATAGTTTCGGGCTTCGGAGTTTAATGTCTTGGGGTAAGGCTTCTCCATTGGCTTATGGATGCGGCTACCTTTGAAAGCTTAATGGACAAGATTCAGCTTCAAATAATCGGGACGAATGATGCGCTTTATGTCAAGGTTTTGGCACTGCGTGATGCGGTTTTGAGAAAGCCTATAGATCTGTGTCTTTTCACAGAAGACTTGAGCGGCGAAGTAGCAGAAACGATTATCATCATTCTTTCCGATGAAAATGTTATTGGCTGTGGGATGCTAAAATGTTTATCGCCGGAAGAAATGCAATTGCGCCAAATGGCGGTGGATAAAGCCTTTCAGGGTTTGGGAATTGGAAGAATGTTGGTTGCGGAAGCAGAACTTTTAGCCAAAAAGTCGGGAGCGAAATCCCTTTTGCTTCATGCGCGGCAAACAGCCATTCCATTCTACGAGAAATGTGGCTATTCCGCTACTGGTGCAGCCTTTACTGAAGTTGGCATTCCTCATTTGCTTATGAAAAAAGAGCTTGCATGAAACAATTTCATCGCCGCTATTCCTCGGAACAAACAGATTGGTATGCTTTGGCTAAAGAACTTCCTTCTGATTGGGACGAACATTTGCCGCCCGGCCATTTCCTAGGGTCGATTTCTTTAAAGGTGAATGAATCCACAGATTTACCTGATTTAAGCTGGCGCTATTTGTCGCTTCGTGTGCAAGGAAAAATTATTGCACAAGCCGCATTTCAAATACTTACCGTTAAGCCCTATCACGTCAATCCGTCGTCTATGAGTCGCGTCCAGAGCTTGCTTTGGCGGACCTATACCAATACTTTTCATCCTAAATTATTGGTCTGTGGACAGCTTTTCAGGCATGATGTATGCTCCTTTTGTTACAGCGAAACGATGAGCAGTTTTGAAGCCTATACCTGGTATCGGAAAGCCATAAAAATGCTGGGTAAAGTTTGTGGCGTTCAGGCAGTTTTGGTGAAGGATTCGCCTCCAGATTTGATACCGCACTTCCAGCACAATGCCGCGAATTACCTCCTGCTGCGTAATGATATTTCAATGCAAATGACTGTTCCAGAAAGCTGGAAGTCTATCGGTGATTATGAAAAAAGTCTGAAACACAAATACGCTCAACGCTTCCGGAAGGCACGTCAGGCTTGGGTTGCATTGGATGTGCGCGAAATGAATGCCGTGGAAGTTGCCGAAAATTCAAAGCAAATTTTTAGCCTTTATAGACAAGTTGCGGAACATCAATCTGTCTGTCTCGGTCTATTGAGCGAAGCTTTTATTCCTGCTTTGAAAGCACATTTTAAAGAACGATTAAAGGTTTGGGGGATTTTTGAAGAGGAAACGCTTGTTGCCTTCGCTTCCGCATGGGAGCAGTATGGAAGTTTGGACATGTTTTACATCGGTTTCGACTATGATACGAACAATCAATACCAACTCTATTTCAACATTCTTTTCTTCGCTGTGGAGCAAGCTATTTTTCTAAAGAAATCAGAACTCATTCTTGGACGTACGGCACTGGAAGCCAAAGCCCGCGTGGGTTGTAGGCCAGTTTACTTAAACACTTTCCTGCACATTCGAAACCCAATCCTTCGATTTGTTGTTACTAAACTTCAAAATCAATTGGGCGAAAGTGGTAACGAATGGGAACAGCGCCATCCCTTCAAGCCCTAAACCTATTTTGGCAAACGCAGTGTGGGCTTTTGTAGAGAATTGCAAGGACTTGCTATTAAAATTTGCTCTTTGTTCGGGCTATCTTCGTCCACATGAATCTGGAATTTGAGAAAAATCAGGACGCTATGAAATTGGCGGTTTCTGCTATGCGCCAACGCCACGCAATAGTTCGGCAGGGCGGCGGCAAAAAGTCTATGGAAAAGGCAGCAGAACGCGGTAAAATGAGTCCTCGGGAACGCATCAATTACCTTATCGACGAGGGCACTCAACTTCAGGAAATAGGCTCTTTTGCAGGCTGGGAAATGTATGAGAAAGAAG
>JBDTKK010000265.1:0-5737 GCA_039935335.1 Chitinophagaceae bacterium | reverse complement strand
CCACATGAAGTCGTCGGTAAGAACCGGTGAAAGAAAGTCGTTGATTGCTCTTGCTAACTAGTCCAAATTTGCTTTCTACGGTTTGGGCGTGACTTTGCTGGATAAACGCATTTTGCCTGGGTAATTCGTCTGTCCGTTGGGTGTAGCCAAGGCTATAATTGAAGGTCTTATTGTCGGGTTGTTTTAGATAAATGGAAGCAATCGAGAAGCGATAGGCATTGGCTCTAAGCGTGTCGCTTAGATTTTCGCGGATGCGATTATCTTCTTGTTGAAGGCTCGCGCCGACCAACATTTTTGACAGAAATGGGAGCCTGTATTCTGCTAGAGCATTGGGCCTAAAAAACCAGGAGCTTTGCATCGTATCCTTTGCCTGGAGCAAGTTTCCGCCAATATTTACTCGCCAGCGCTTTTCCGTTTTTGTATAGGAAAGTTCATTTCGGTAGCCTTTGTACGTGCTACTTCTTTCATAGAATCCGAAGCCATAACCCAATGCGCCGAGCTGCTTATTGGCCACCAAAGTATTGTAGGCGGCTAGTGTTTCATCGGGTTTCCCATTCGCGTCTAAGCTTGCCGCTTGGTCTGTTGGTACATTCCAATCACGAGCAAATTCTACATTTCTGTAAGGAGCAATCGCGCGAAAGTGAGCATCCACATATTCGTACGATGCATCGTTTTTCCAAGTCCAGGGTTGGTGCTTTAAGCTGTCTTTTTCTCCAAAAAACCTTTGCTCGGAATAGAGCAATTTCCCCGCAAAACCGAGGTGTTGTCCTGCATTGCTCGAGGCAAAAAGATTGGGATTATAATTGCTACTCGCCAGCTCCACATTCAGTACTTTGAAAGAGTCAATCTGGTAGTTGGTATTGAACGTGAAAACTTGTTGTTGCTTCGGCGTTACGAGGAGCTGCAACGGCGCATAGTCGCCCTGGGCTTGACCTCCAACGGGCGCAACCCAATCATAAGCCCTGCCATTAGCTACCCGCGAAGAGATAACATAGTTGCCCTTTCCTGCGCCGAGATAGGAGAAGGAAATATTGAATTGAGCACTGTCTGGATTGGTAGAATAGACGAAGACAGAATCGTAGCGAACACCTGAAACAGTCGAGTCAATAATCTTGTATAAAGTCTTGCCCGCAGCAAAGGTATCGAGGGCAATAACCGGATAGTAAGCTTTGCTGATATCGTCGCCAATACCTGACAGAAAGCGCTTTTGGGTGCCGTCTAAAGTCTGATTATAACCCTGGTTTTTCGCATCCTGATTGGAGTAAATATTGAGATGGAAATTGAGCTTCTTGCCCACCTTCAATTCATCCCAGGCATAGATGAGCGAGTTGAGATAATTGCGGCTTTGGTATTCAAATTCTATCTGAATTCTTGAGTCTTTGGTAATGAGCCTTCGCGGCATAAAGCGGATTTCTCCGGTGTTGTAATTGATGATGTAATCTGCATTTTCTCCTCGTTCTTGTACCACGCCATCGATGAAGACTTTCTCCGTTCCCGCCAACACAATGAAAAATTGTTCGCCGTTGTTCCCAGTCAGCTTGTAAGGCCCTTGATTGCCTTCACTACCATTAAAAATGTCCCTAGCAAAATCACCTTTGGCCACCGAGCCACTTACGGCGAAAGTATTGTCCAGCAAGGGTGACAGCCGAAAGCCCGATTGAAAATAGAGCCCTTGAACACGTTTGTTTACATTCAAAAAATAGCCCTTAGGTCGGTCGATGTTGTAGTCGCCAAGCTGGAGGAGATTTTGCTTTTTGCTTAGTCTGATATAGACTTGGTCAAACTGCTGTAGGTTTTGGGTATTGCCTTCTGGTTGGAAGGGTAGGGTATTGTCGGAAATGGCAGCTTCTAAGCGAATGCTATCAGGTAAAAAGCCATTGGCCTGCAGGTTGAAATTGGAAGTGAGTGCCGCGTCCTGATTATTCCCCACAGAAATGCTCCGTCCATAGCTACCGTTATAGTCCAGCGTGTTGAAATCAACGAAAGAGGAAGACTTGCTTTTGCCGTCGTTCTCTGGTATGTACAGGAAGGCGTATTGGGAATCGACCAGCCTCTTGTCTTTGTGTTTGTATTTTTTTAAAAAGGAAAATGGTAAGACACGATAATGCACGGAAACGCTGTCTGTAGCGGGTTTGAGCAGCCATGTGATTGTTGCTGCATTTTCGTCCACTCGATATTCCTTTGGGCTAATGCCCATAATTTGAAAGGAATTTGGAGCAATGGAAAGCGTGTCGAAAGTGATTTTTAGGCTTGTGGTTGGTATTTTTTTTAAGCGCCAATTGCTCCAATTATTAATTTGGGAAATGGAGCTTCTTGGAAAAAGAATCAGGCACAGCAATAGGCAAATCCCCGTAAAGGAACGTTTCCGCAATGTTGTGTTCCGCGCTTTCAAGGGAAGCTAATATCTTGATGAATTTGGACGAACTGATTGTTACAATTGTAAAACGCTGCCCTCTTAATCAGCAGTATCTGCGACATTGTGTTTTGGGGGTTTGTGAAAGTAGCACTTCATGATAATTTACAAGTCGCTGTTGCCGTGAAGCCTATCTCTTCTATGTTTTCTGAACGGAGGAGTGTCGTGATAGTGGCATAGTGTTTTTAGGGATTTACTAATAATTTCGAATCACACTTAAAAAAGCCAAATCTTATGAAACGTTCAGATAAAGTATGGATGGCTCCTTTGAGCTTCGTTCCATTTATTGCGATTGTCGTTTGGGCTGTTTATCTTTTAGTGGTAAATGGCCGCTTAATAGAAGATAAGCAGCTTCAGGAACACGATCGGGTAGTGACCCTAATTTCTCAGAACTACAGCAGCGTGCTAACATTATTCTTTGTTGCTTTTCTCATCGGACTGGCGGTGCTGATAGCATTCGTTGTTCACTTGAAAAAAGTGCGCACCATGAACAGTAGCACTAAGTTAGGCTGGCTCATTTTTATGTGTGCTTTTGGGCCCCTTGCATTTCCTGTATATTATTTTGTGGAAGTGCGCCATGAACCAGATGATGTGGCCATGTATTCTTCCATTAACGAGGGGGCAGGGTAGTTTTTTTAGCGCTACAATAGAAAAAGGGTCAGCATTTGCCGACCCTTTTTTATTCTGAAGGAGTTCAAAGCTTTTACGCCAACATCATGACGGGATTCTCCAAAAATGATTTCAAGGTTTGGAGGAAAGCCGCGCCCACAGCACCATCCACCACGCGGTGGTCGCAGCTAAGGGTAAGTTTGAGCAATTGGCGAATTACCACATTATTGCCTTCGGCCACTGGTGTCGGAGCAATTTTGCCGACAGCCAAAATACAGGCATCCGGAGGATTGATAATGGCTGTAAACTCATCAATATCCATCATGCCGAGGTTGGAAATGGTGAAGGTATTTCCAGTGAATTCGGGTGGTTGCAATTTCTTGTTTCGCGCTTTCGCAATGAGACCGCTGGCGGTTTCTGAAATTTGAGAGAGCGAAAGATTATCTGCGCCTTTCACCACCGGAACAATTAACCCTTCCTCCACCGCTACAGCCGTTCCGATATTGATTTGGTGGTTCTGGCGAATTGCTTCTCCTGTCCACGAAGAATTCACCCCAGGATGCTGGCGCAACGCCATGGCACAGGCTTTAATGATAAGGTCGTTGAAGGAAACCTTTGCAGTAGAAACTTCGTTGATGGCTTTTCTAGCTGTTATCGCATTGTCCATCGTCACCGTCATGCGGAGATAGAAATGTGGAGCGGTAAACATGCTTTCAGAAAGCTTGTTGGCAATGATTTTCCGCATTTGTGACAGCGGTGTATCGGTGAAAGTCGCCTCGTTGCTGCCTGCAATCATTGGCTGTACCGCTGGCGCAGAAGCTGCTGCTGGCTTGTATTCATCCACATCGCGTTTGATGATTCTGCCATTATCACCACTACCTTTTATCGAAGAGATATTGATGCCTTTTTCTTTAGCTAAACGCTTGGCCAAAGGAGAAGCTTTCAGCCGCTCGCCACCTTCATTTTCTGCTGTTGAACTTGCTGCTTCGGCTTGAGGCTCGGATGCTTTACTGTCGCTGCTTCCAGTAGTATTTGGAGTAACCGTTTCTGTGTTATTTCCACCATTTTTTTCCGCTTCCAAAAAGGCGCTTATATCCGTACCGGCTTTACCAATGATGGCAATAATTCCATTCACTTTTGCCGCTTCGCCTGCGGGTACACCAATGTGCAACAAAGTGCCATCTGCATAACCCATCACTTCCATTGTTGCTTTATCGGTTTCTACTTCGGCAAGGACATCATCACTCTTCACGGTTTCGCCTTCTTTTTTGAGCCAGGAGACGATTTTCCCTTCCGTCATCGTATCACTCAACAATGGCATCCTCACAATGGTTACATCCTTTGGTAATTCCGCTTTGGGCGCGGCTTTCGTCTCTTTTGGAGCTTCTGATGCCGGTGCTGTTACTTGTTGCGTTTCGGCTTGTTTTGCAGCTACTGGACTTCCTCCATCAAGAAGTGATTTATAATCTTCCCCTTCCTTGCCCACAATGGCAATGATATCGTTCACCTTAGCTGCTTTTCCTTGTTCTACACCGAGATAAAGGAGCGTGCCGTCCACGTAAGGCATCACCTCCATAGTAGCTTTATCTGTTTCCACATCAGCAAGAATATCGTCGCTTTTTACCTTGTCGCCTACCTTTTTGTGCCATGCCGAAATCACACCTTCGGTCATCGTATCGGAGAGTAGGGGCATTCTAATCGCTTCAGCCATTTTGTACTATTATTTTCGGGCTAAAAGTAATCAAGTTCGGGAGTTGTTTGATGGAGATTGGTTCGATAATGGAAATTGGACTGTTTGCCTGAATTACAGGTTAAAATGAAAAAGCGATTTCCCGAAAGCCTTATTAAAATGAAGTTGGAAACTGATTTCCCAATCTTGCCTCCATTAGTAATGGGAATCAACTTCCAATCTAGAGGGTTTTAACCTTTTAATTTTTACCTTTTGCCTTTATTCCATGCACATCGAAATCTGGTCGCTCGGCAAAGCCAATGAAAGCTTTATGGATGCGGCTATCAACCATTATCTCCAAAAAGTTCAGCCTTATAATTCGGTAGAATTGGTCATCATTAATCCTTCCAAAAAAAATGCTGCGCTGCCGCAAGCTGCGCAAATGAAGGCAGAAGAGGAGTTGATTTTGAAAAGACTTCAAGCTCATCACCACCTTATTCTTTTGGATGAAAAAGGGAAGTTGCTTTCTTCTCCCGATTGGGCAAATCAATTTCAGGAATTGATGAACCGCAGCACGAAGACCTTGGTGATATTGATTGGTGGTGCGTTTGGTGTCACGGAAGTTGTGCGTGGAAAGGCGCAGCAAGTTTGGAGCCTCAGTAAATTGGTTTTCCCGCATCAGCTTGTGCGTTTGATGCTTGCCGAGCAAGTGTATCGCGCCTTTTCCATTCTGCACAATTCGCCCTATCATCATGCCTGATTGCTTTACTTTCGCGCCCACATGGATGGAATTGCTTTTACGATTGCCCTGGTAGTCATTACGGTGCTCATTTCATTGGCCGCCTTCAACGATGAGCGTCTTATGAATAAGCTCATTCTTTGGCCTGCTGTGATGAAGCGGCCTTCTGAATATTATCGGTTCCTCACTTCGGGTTTCATTCATGCTGACTGGACGCACCTTGGCTTCAACATGTTCACCATGTTTTTTATTGGCAAGGTGGTGGAGCAATATTTTGTGGCCTATGGACTCACGCCTTGGCTCTTCG
>JBDTKK010000264.1:0-23986 GCA_039935335.1 Chitinophagaceae bacterium | reverse complement strand
TCGGGTGCGCCCAATCCCTGAAGCATCGTTACGTTTGGTGCCATCGCTTTCGCGGTGCGGACAGCGCCCGCCGCGCCAATGCCCGCCGCTATCTGCTTGATGGTGGGGCTATGACCTTTGATGGACGCAATTGCGCCAACTGCCGCTACGGCAAGGGGAGCAATGAGGCGCTTTGGCAACTTGGAAGATGAGTCCACCTTTAGGGCTTTTTCTGCCGCATTGATTGCGACCGTTCCGGCGATGAATCCACCCGCCACTTTTGCTACCATAAGCAGCTCGTCCACCATTGCTTTCTTGGAGATTGATTTCGATTTTGAATTTGACATTAGAGTTTGTTTTGGTAAGGGTTTGGTAAGGGTTTGATAAGGGTTTGATTATGGGGCTGGCTCTTTATTGGAGGCGGTAAATCGGCACACGCTGACGGGAGATGCGGCCTTTCTTTTTCGTTGACGCACGGTGGTGGCTATGCAGGTTGCCAAGTCCTGCGACGGCTGGCGATCCACGGCCTGTGCCTTCTGTTGATTTGTAAATGAGATAAGCACCTCCGGCAGTCAATGCCAGTGCCACACCCGGATTCCCTCTGAAGAAATCCCCCACACTTCCGAAGATGGAACCGAGGCCTTCCATACCGCTTTCGCCTGTGTCGGCCAGCACTTCTTCGGCTAGTGTGAAGCCTTGCTCAGAAAGAGAGGAGCCGGATTCCACCGCATAGCTTTCGCTAGGTTCTGTTTCTGGCTGCTGATAAAGCTGAAAGCCAGGTTCTTCAGAAGCGCTACTATCTCCATCAGGTGTGAGGCTTTCTTGCTCACCGGATTTTGTTAGACCGGACTTCTTGAGCACATCCATCACGATTTTGATGAAAGGCAGTGCAGCGGCAAGTCCTGCGGCAAGCGGCAAAATGCCCAATTGTCCGAGCCCGTTGAGATGTCCCTTCTT
This sequence comes from Chitinophagaceae bacterium, assembly GCA_039935335.1. Taxonomy (GTDB): domain Bacteria; phylum Bacteroidota; class Bacteroidia; order Chitinophagales; family Chitinophagaceae; genus UBA1952. Next base: position 23,050 of record JBDTKK010000264.1, on the reverse strand, counting down.
TGCATGAAGAATGGCCTTGCGCATATTCTCTCCTTTGCCGCCCAACTTGGTGAACATCTTTTCCACCTTTGCCACAGCTCGCTTTGCAGCAGCAACCTTGGCAGGCGAGACACGCTTGGCAGATGCTTGCTGTGGGGTAGCATACGCCCATTTCATCTTCTCACTCATCTTGCCGATGTTGAGCTTTAGCGCGAGTAGAAAGCCATTGCGAATCGCAATTGTTGCCGGATTGAAGCGCATTAGGGCTTTGCCTATGTTCACCTTCTTGACAGCTTTCTTGATACCAGAGAAAAACTTAGATGGCTTTTTCTGTTTGCCTTTCGCGCGGCCAAGGCCGGCTATAGCTATCTCGTGAGCATCATCATCACCGTACAGCTCTGCCTCATTAGCTCCGGTAATCTGCACAGCATTGAAAGCGCCAAATCCTGCAAGTGTGTTGAGGGTTTCTTCGTTCTTTTCCAGATAGCCGAGCGCTTCATCCCTTTTATCCGTGTACCAGTATTGGATGGCATAGTCCAGCATTCGGATGGTGTCCGATGGATTGCCGCCGGTGGCTTGAATAAAGGCTTCCGGTGCCGCTTCAATCGTTTGCCGCGTCGCAATAAGAAATTTGTATAGTTCATGTTCGTAGTGTGCGCCGTTGATGTCATCACCTGTGCTTCCAATGGGTATTGATGTGGCATCATCAAAGCCCATAAGCACGTCCATCGCAGTCAGTGGACTGTTGCTACCTTCTGTTGTGTCGGGGCCGGAGAGCACGGCTATATTGATTCCTGAGAGGCTCATTTTGTAATCTTTTTTAGCAGTGAAGGACTTTTCATAATCAGGGCGGGCAAGCACGGCATCTATCGTCCAGTAACCGTTAGAAATACTCTTTCCATCTTTAGGGATAACGACGTACACATGCTGCCATGTGGGTTGGCTGTATCGGGTGACGCGGAGTGAATGCTGGATGCCGAGATTGACGAGGATGGAGGAGCAGAAAATGGCGAAGCAATCGCAGTCAATTCCACTTTGCCTGTCTGCCCAGCTTCGTGCTGGTCGGCGTAGTTGCTCCAGCCCTTGCTTGTCTAGTTTGTACTGGATGTTGTGGTACAGAAAGTCCCAGATAGACTTAATGGTGTCTGCTGTGTTGACCTTGCGTAGGTGCTGCGCTAGGGGCTTCGTGTCGTCAATGTAGCTGTGTATCACACGCTCCATCAACCTCAGCGTATCATCAACCTCACCGTCTTCAAAAACAACCTTGTCCTCGGACTTTGCTGGCGGAAACAGGTTATTGTACTTCGCGCCGTCTGTGCGTAACACACGCTGCCCGGCGCTTATCTCGCGGTCGTCAGGACGATATGGAATGCTGAGCACTGGCATTGGTGAATGGAGAATTGAGATTAAAGAATGGTGGAGAGGTTAAACAACTATTTAGAGTACACGGGCGGTGGGCAGCTTTACAAACAACGAATCAGCATAGAAAGAGATTTGCGCTTCAATCGGCACTTTTAGTTGAGAGATTGCGGCCTGTGCTGCTGTCTGAAGTGATTGCCCCTGAAAGGCGGCAAACAGCCCGGTGAGGTTGATGCCTTTGAACAATGTCATCGCGCTGGTGAGCGGGATTTTTATCAGGATATTTCCGATGGACGAAACTTTCTGTGCTGCTACTTTGAACGCCTGCCCTGCTGCATCCGATTCACCGACGTATTGCCCTTTAGAAGTGAGTAAGACAACTGGCTTGGAGATGGTGACGGTGCTGTTAGTGGGGTTGTTGATGGCAACGCCCACTGCGATGGTGAGGCCGCTCAGGTTTAATTGGTGCACTCTCACGCCGGTGATTCGGGTGGTGATGTTTCCGGCCAGCGCATTCAGTTGAAAGGCGCGGTAGGCCAGCAGTCCGCCGCCTGCGAGGATGCCGATGGTTATTAGCTTGTTCAAGTTGATTCTTTTTGTTGCACCGTTTTGTTTACTGCTTTGCTGATTCTTTCGCTTTTTTGTAGCGGTCTATCCTGTCGGCGACTACTTTGTAGATGAGCCAGATTGCGCCACCGACCCCTGCTTTGAGTGCGTAATCTAAAAGTCCGTTCATGTCTATTTGCGCTAAAAGGATAGAGGCTGTCAGCAGGGTTGCTGTGAATGGCGAGCCGCCGTCTGTATGTGTTTTCATGATTTGGATGTCGTGGTTTGTAGGTCAAAGGTGGCATCGACGAGAAGGATGCATTCCTCATTTGGGCGCAAGCGGGGAGCTCTTTTCAAACATTCCGCAAAAGGGAAAAACTTGCTTCGCTCTGTCCCAAAATGTTCCGCTTTTGCCCTAATCCACTATGATGTCGCCGGGTACGCCCAGGCGTTGCACGATGCACTTCACTTGACTGATGTTGTAGAAGTAGCCGTGCTTCTCGCCTATCGCTGTTTTGAATGGTTCAACCCACCTGCGGAAAGTCTTGGTGCTGACACCATAGAGTTCGCTGAGTTGCTTTACAGTGTAGGCTTTCAGCGGAAAGCTGATGCCTGATAATATGCTTTGGGGATTCTGAATCATCGTTATGATGTAGCGGTATTTTGGTCTGCTGTGATTGCCATGAAAAGTGGAAATAAACTTGGCGCATGGACGCTGAGCATTTTGTCTTTGAATCGGCTAAGTGCCCTTTTTGTAGGCTTCATCGAGTAGTTGTAGTAGCCTTCGGCTAGTGCTTCTATGTGCGCGAGATAGCCCGGCACTTCCTTGCGGCGCTGCTCCACACGGTAAAGCCAGCTTAGGGTGCCCGCAAAGCCGAAAGGGTAGCGGCAATTGAACCAAACAAATGGCATCGGTACGAATCGCTCGGCAGACTTGCTGATGTACTTCTGCGTGAGAATCACTCTTTCGCAAAGGGCTGTGAACGCACGCTTTTTTCCGTTGGCTGCCTTGAAGTAGTCGCGGATGTAGCGCATTACCTCATCTACTTGCTTAGGTGTGAAGTGCAGCTCTGGCCAGAGCGCACACCGTGCGAACTCCCATGCGGCGATGGAAAGCGGCTCTATGTCTTTTACTTTGCTTTCTTCAATCCGATAGCTTGGAAGGAAGGGAATGATGGTCATTTCTCTCATGATTTTTTTCATTGTTCTCGTTTCTTGAGAGCAAAGATTTCATCAGCGGGAGAGGTCATTTTCCACTTGTTGAAACTGAGTAGAGTTTCTTCATTAAAGTGGTTCGAAAAGTGGTTAACTTGTTTGGATATGCGCGCCTGACGCTGTTCTCGACGCTAATTGCAGCTTATCGCGCTTTGGCGCTTCAATGGAACTAATTGGGAATGGTTTGGGCTGCTTTGGTGCTGTTGTTGATGGGCTATTCTTGCTGATACTACGAGATATCTTTTCTGAATTGAATTTCCGGGAAGGCAGAATTGTTCTTTAGGAAATTGCTGTTCCAGTATCGTTAGGGTAACTAACTTCCCAAACGCGAAATGAGCATAGGCCGGGATGTAAGTTCCCATGCCCGGTGTAAGAAAAGCTGCGTTTGGTGTTCGGAAAGCTGCGTTTGGTGTATTGTAAGCTGCGAACGATGTTCTTTCGGCTGATTTGCGCTGATTTCTATTTCATTCCGCTTTGAAATTGGTTGCATTTCTCGATTGAGGCATTTACGCACCAGCGTCCTCCTTACCCCAATTTATCCAAAGCTTTGCAAGCTTTGGTGATGCGACATTCACAAGTTCATTCACCATTTCCTTCGTGATGCGCGTACCTGGAGGATATTTTGAATACACCTCTTGACGCGTTCTTGCAAGCACTTCCGCCATTGTTTTTCGCTTTTGCCTGACATCTGCGACCAACATAACTCTGTTCACGTTTGCCTGTACTGAGTTTATGATTGTCGTGTTGATTTCCTGCTCTTCTATTTCGCTCAAAAGCTTCAAGTATTCCAAACGGCCGTCGTAGTCAACGGCTACATGTTTCTGTACTTTCTTACCTTCAACTACATCGTAAGCATAGGTGGCTTTATAATCATCACCTTTGTAGATATCGTCCAAATTCACGATGAAAGAGAACGCACTAAACAGCACAACAAACGCGTAAAGGATGCCTTTGTCGCTGTTTCCGTTAAGTTGAACAAGGTGGACAATTTCCTCCCCGTCCCAATTCAGACTTTCAGGAATGTAGTGGTAGTGAATGTGACTTTCATTGGCAATATTTCCCTTTAGTACTTCTAATACAGCACTAATGTTCTTGCGGTCGCCGCCAAGTTGTAAATGAACGTTTATTGCAATCTTTGCGACGGCTTTTAGAAAAACTTCTCCACCGGTATTGAGGGGAATATTCCAGCGCTCATTTAGCAACGCTTCCGTGTATTTTATTTTTTCTTCCAGCCCGTTTAGGTCAAGATTTGGATGCTTTCGCTGTAATCCTGCGATTACTTGCATCAGTTGCTTTTTGTCCCGAACAGATATTTGCACGCCATTGTCGTGCTCAATAATTATTGGCTTTACTCTAACCGGATTTCTCCCATCAACAAGGTTATATAAGTTGCCGTCGTGGGCAACGACATTTCTAATGATGTTGTCTTTTTTTCGGTCACGCTCTAAACCTAAAAGCACTACTAGGCTTTCAAATTGGCTGGCAAGTTCCATATCAATTGTTCTGCCTAAAAGCTGATTGCAGGCTTCGCATAGCAACGTGTAGGATTTCAGTCTTCCGCCAATGGCATTTGGGATGACATGCTCCTGACTTTTGTTACCTGCTGTGATAGGATTGTTGCAGTAGTAGCAGAATGGCATATGGGCGGTAAAATGAATTTAGAATGAAAAATTCGACTTTGACTATGCTTTCAGGGTAGTTGGGGTACGCTCAAGAATTCGGTTGGTGATGACGGATCTGCAGAAGGGAGTGGGTTGGCGGCCGTGATAATGTGGATCATCAAATTGAATCATATTAACGAAGCAGTGTTAACCATCGATACTCAAATTTCTTCTCAATAGCATTCAAAGGTCATGTAAGACTACAAAGGGAGCGCAAGCTGGTAATGTAATTCTCGAACAAGGCAGCAAAGGATTTTGCAGAAAGGCTTGTCGCAACTGATTTTGCTTCGTGAAGAATAGATTGATATCTAAGCTCATGTGCTGACGCTGCAAGCATTTCCAAGTCATTTAGATAGCCTATTCGTTCTGTGATAATTGGCTGCCAATAACTTTCGGTTGCGAGGAGGTCGCAATTGTTAGCTAATCCCAGCGTGCTGACTCCGTCAAAAACTACCTCTCCAAATTCTTGGAATGCGATTTTTGATTCGCATCCATCAAAAGGGTCGGCTAACTGCTGATGGACTTCACCTTTTCGAACGCATTTTTTGTTGCATAGCTCAAGGCATAGCCATATCCAATCTTCATTATAGCAGTTCAAGAACATGAAGTTGGTTTTCTTCGGTTTGAAACTTAAGAAACCACCAGAAAGCATTCGCCCTTGCGGCATATTCAACGCTGAAGTGACGTGCCCAACAATTGAGTCATCGGTCAGGCCAGTAATGTTCGCACCAGCAAAATCGTAGTCATGTAAGGCTTCAAACACTTCGTCAACCGTTTTCACAGAAGGAATAATGTCATCGTCTATGAAGAGGACTCTAGAAAAATCGCAGGACTTAGCATACTGCAAAGCAAAATTTCTTGCGTACCCTAAGTTCCACTCTGGATGTCCTAAGTTCCGGAATATATCGGTAGGGTATCGCGACCATCGCCCGTAAATACTGGCGATTAAATTCTCGAACGCTTGCTGACCCAAATAGTGAGAATTTGCTGCCAGTTCACAAAAGCCTGCGTTGGTGTATTGGTGTTCTACCTTGTTCGAATCGTCAACAAGGAAAATACTATGATTCGTTGTGAGAACAGCGTCGAGCGTCGGCCAAAGAATTTGAGGCCTATCCTTCGTGAAAATAAAAATGGCTGTTTCAGACATTGCTAATAATTGCTTTTACTTCCGCAATATTGCTGTGCGATATAAGGATTCTATGGCGGCCATATTGTTGTACTTCTCAATTTCATCGTTCGCTATCGTCACCTCGTAATTCTTTTCCATGCTATCAATTAGCATTAAATGATTCAAGCTATCCCAATTTGGTGTTTCACCAAAAGCAGAGTTTGGGTGCAGGTCGCTTTCGCTTATTTCAAGAGCTTTTGCAACTAATTGATAGGGAGTTGGTACTGGGTTTTTCATAACATGGCGATAAGGATATCAACATCAATTTTTTGGTTAGTATTTCGTGGAAGTTGTGCAATACTATTGAACGCGACAGGAATCTTGAAGTCTTCAAGTTTCTCTTTTAGATACTCCCGCAATTCTTCTACGATGATTGGTTCGGTTGTTTCAAGGAAAGAATAGAGAGAATTTTTATGGGCGAATGTCACGGAGGAAAGGTTTGTCGCTTCATATATCCTCTGGTCAATTTCTGCAAGTTCGATTCTAAACCCTTTGACTTTTACTTGGCGGTCTTTTCGACAAATAAAATAAATGTTCCCGTTCTCCCGTTTTACGACATCGCCCGTCTTGAATGCGCGCACGTGTTGTCCAGAAGCATCTAAAGTAATAAATCGTTCCTGACCTTCTGCTCCCAAATAGCCCGCTCCGATAAATTCCCCTACGATTGTAACCTCATATTCATCCAGTTCATCAGTTAGGTCAAGCTGGAGATTCCAACCAGGAATCGCGTTGCCAATCGAGCACGTGTTGGCAAAATATTCTTCGTAATTGGAATTGCTTATTTCCTGCCAAGTACAGAACAGTGTCCCCTCCGTCGGGCCATAGGTGTTGAAGATTGTAATTTCCGGATTCTTCTTGAATAGGAATTCTACGTGCCTGCGTAAGAGTGGTTCACCACAAAAGCTCATTAGCCTTAAAGACGACAGGTCGCTTTTTTGTTTGCGATTGTTGACCATCAGAAAATCAACAACGCTCGGGACTGAATGCCAAATAGAAATCTTGTGGCGGCTGATAATGTCAGATGGCCGATATGTTTTTTCCGCTTCGTTGGTCAGAGCCACCAACTGAGCACCGGAACACAGGCAAGTAAAAATGTCAACAATGCTAAGGTCAAAACTAAGCGAAGAGAACTGCGCCCAAACATCTTCGGTCTTTAAATTATAGGTCGGAAGAGCCCACTCTATAAATTTATTCAGCGCTTTTCGAGGAATTCTTACGCCTTTTGACTTACCAGTTGTACCTGAGGTATATATGATGTAAGCAATATGCTCGTCGTCATATTTCGTATGCAAATGATGGTGAGAATGGGGGAATTGTAAGTCTTCTACCCGATAAGTTGAATAGTTCGTCGTCAATTCATCACCATCTTCCAGAAAGATAAAATCCGGGGTAAATTCCTCAATGATTTGAGTCTTCCTAAATGGTGGGGTATTTGGATTTACCGAACAAAAAGTCCCGTCGCAATAAAGCGTAGCCACGATTAGGGCGTAGGCTTCCACGTGCTGCTTAAGACCTAATAATACTCGCGGATTTGGCGTAGATGATAGACGGCCTGCTATCTTCTGAACCATAGCAAGGATTTCGGAATAAGTAACTGTACCCTCATACCCAATCACAGCGATAGCATCGGGGAAGTCAGCTGCGTGTTTCAGTATCCGGTTTATTACGTCCATTGTCACTTTTTCATTTTTTTAAGTGGAAAAATAAAGCGTTCTTCTATTTCAGGGCATTGGACTGACTGCCCGATTACTTGAACTGGAAAAAAACATTCAAATGAAGCCTGTCTAAAGTCGTCCAACCTGAGCTTGTTAAGCAGTGCGGTGATATTTGCCTGCGCCGAGGGATGGTCGGAAAACGCTTTAGCTGCACCCAACACCCCGAATGTGTGAATACCATGAATTAGTACCACGGAACTCCGGGGATTGATGGGGTTTGGGAATCTGGCAAAATATCCCCAATCCTTTGCTATTCGCCGTGTTTTTGAATCGTAGTTAGCCGAGTAATTTTTCCCATCGTAAGTCAGTTGCTCATCCTCGGGGTCGTCAAAACAGTAGTTGATTGCGACATCCATCTGGCTCATAATTTGAGCGCAAATGGTATTGCCTCCTTCTCCATCGTCTCCAGGCCCGCCAATAACAACAAGATTCTCCTCAAAATGCTTATTGAACTCGTCCGATGCATAACAGCAAACATTTGTGTTATTGAATCGGCGCGCTAAAAAGTTGGTCACCTGTAATACCGAATCAATATCACCAACGTTATTCAAAAAAATATAGTTTTTAGATTCCAGCGAAGCGAACTCGGTCTTCTCTTGTTCTACTGGAGCAATCACGTGTATTGTGCCCACATTAGCAGGAAACCAGATTTTATTGAGGTGAACATTGGCTAACGTATTGCTTTCAATAATTTGCTTGAAATATTCGGCCAATTTACCAGCCATTTTATCGGGTATTTCGTCTAACTTTTCATAGGTAATTACATTCCTGTCTTTGATGTCAGCTGGTAGAGGGAAAGCTGTCATCGATGCCTGCGACTTCATCACCAAAGAGGGGATATTTAGCCCATACATGAGACCGTATTCGTAGAAGATGTTCGGCTTGTTCTCCGTTATGTCAACTATACCCAGATGGGAACTGCGGATTTTACTGTCAATTTGACCCGGTAGTCCTTCGTCAAAATCGTTAAAAATAAAGGTTGACTTTATTTCAAAGTCACCGTATTCCTTCCGAACAAGATTTTCCGCTTTGGAGACTAACAGTTCAATGTTCGTTCTAAAAGCCTTTATATCGTATGCCGGGTTATCCGGTACGAAAGGATGAGATACAAAAATGGTTATTGTCCTAAAGTTCATGTTCGTCACATCTTGATTTGAACATCCCACGATAGGATGATAGTGGTTTCATCCTACCTGAAATAAATCCCATGCTTTTACCGACGTCGGTTCTGATAATTTCTCCGGCACCAACATATGCGCATGGACCAATTTGGCGAGGCCCGATGATTAGGCAGTTGAGACCGATAAAACTGCCGCGCATAATTATTGGTGAAATCTCTTCAGTTTCGTCCCAGTCAACGTTTGCGTGCCTGTGGCTATGCGCTATCTCACCTAAATAAGTAACATTATCTTCAATTATGGTACGATCAGCTACGTGGCCACCTATGATACAGTTTTCTCCAATGGTTGCAGAATCGTAAACATGCTTTCCATACAATAGCTTGCTTGACTTGCCAATCTTACTCCCAGAACAAACTTTAGAATAATCATCAATAAAGACCTCTTCGCAAAGGGTGACACCGAAATAAATGACGCAGAAAGCTCCAATTGTGACATTGTCATTAATCAGAATTTCGCCATCATTTGGGTCACCGAAGCCTATACACGAGCCGTGTCCGACCGTTACATTCTTTCCAAGACGCACTTTTTGGTGCACAAAGGCAGTCAAGTTAATTCCAGAAGCGATACTCATAAAGTCTCCTCAATGATTGTTAGTGCCTTCTCGTAGATTTTTCGGTGAATTGCTTTAGTTTCTGGAAAATCTAAATCTTCATCATCCACTACCCCAAACCCGTGGCCAACGTTTTCAATAATCTCCAGACGGGTGTCTTTCGTTCTAAACTTCTCCGAGGAAGATAGCGGCACATCATCATCATTACGACCGTGGAAAATGACGACGCGTTTTCCCAGCTCAGCAATTGGCTTAATGCCATCAATAAAGTTCAATTCATTTATCAGCGCTCCGCCGAAGTGTATGTCGGACGAATTGACAAAGCCGTCTTTTTCTAAAGCTTTCTGAGCGTTTCGGGTAAGATGTTCGTTTTTTACTAAGCCATTTCTACCGAGAACGTCATCCTGATAATCTAGCACAGGTGCATTTAAAATTACCATTTTTATTGGCAAATTTTTCTGTGAATTGACCCAAAATGCAGACAATCCTCCACCAAAACTTGTTCCAACTATAAAGAATGAGTTGGTGGTTTCATTGGCCAACTGTTGTAAACAGTGATAAGCGGCGTCTATATCATTCATTATACCAGTAAGCGTCAGGTGCTTAAGGGAAGCTTCGTAAACGCCGTGGTAACGGTAGTCAAAGCGAAGTGACGTTACGCCATACTCGCTTAAAAAGGTTGCGTAATCGGCATGAAATCCAAGTTCATCACGGTCAGAAGTGATTCCATGAACAAACAAAACGGCAGCTTTCTCAGCATCGGATTTGATTGATGTCCCCTCAAGCTTATATCCATCGAAGCTCCTGAAGTTTACTATTTTCTTTTTCATAGTGAGAATTTTATGAAGTTTTATTTTACTGGAAATGTGTACATAATCATCACACAATTATAAAAAACTAGATTGAACGCGGTAAAGTTCACTGATGTTATGTTGAAAGTCGAAAGTGGGTGGGTGCTAGACAATTGTACTGCCAAGTTACCACTTTGGATTGTCTCAACCAAACATTTTAATGCACCATCGATAAACGATACTACAAAGTTGTGAAACGGACTTAAACATTTGATAGTCATATTTAGGAAATGTACAGACTTTTTTGGGCTAGCCTTTCTTTATCCAGCGAAAATTTAAGGCGCAATACCGCATTTTCTTCCTCAATCTGACGAACATAATCCGTGATAAACGGTTCAATATTTTTTGAGAATTTCATAATTACTTTGACGGAATTTGTTTTGAAGTTCCATAGGTATTTGCTAGTCGTTGCTTATATGAGCGGTTGCAAAAAAGACGCTGCTCAATAGGTTCGTTAGCTTTAGGTGTGAGAAGCGTAGCCGTCACGCACATACCGGGTTATATAACCGTTCAAGCCTGAACCATCCCTAGCTAACTGCTTCATTCTAGCGATGTGAGTCGAGCCAGCGCTGGTATTTGTGTAGGTGTCGATAGAACCCGAGGTAAACTGCACGCGGATAGAATCCGTTCCAAGTTCAAAGGCACGGACTCCCGATTTCCCACTTAGATTTTTGTATTGTTCCATAAAGACTATTTGAATGTTTATCGTGTTTGTTATAGTGCCTACTCTATGTCCGTTTTCGGCTTTCCGGTGCTTACTCTTTTAATGGATTTTCGGCATACTCCAAATGAACTCCAAGCGATACATACTAAATCACCCGTATCGCTACTGCTTCACCAACCGCATCACCCCCCGATTCCCTTCCTTATCCCTCAACTGCAACACATAAACCCCAGCAGCCAACCCACTAATATCCAGTACCTCTTTATCCGTTGTAAGGCTAAAGGTTTTTACCACTTGCCCCACAGCATTAGAAAGTGAAATAGTAGCGCCACTTGCACCCTCCACCGTAAAGTATGTAGTGGCAGGATTAGGATAAATGCTCACGCCATTAAACGCTGCCATACCACTTACTCCCAAAGCTGTTTCCTTGCAGAAAGAACTATTCCCACATTGCCCATAGACGACCGCGCAAGCAGTATAGGCACCGCCGCCCGTATAAGCATGTGTAAGCGGAACCGTAAAACCACTCTTCACTGTTTGCTGCTGCCCATCTCCCCATATCCAGACAACACTATCCAAATTAGTTGCAGTGCCGGTATAAATAAACCTAAGGGTTTTGCCCGTAGAGACTGATGCTGTGAAGCTGGCCTTCGGCGAAGTAGTACAATTGCAGGAATAACCAAACTTGGCCACGAAGAAATCTCCCGACCCATTGACATTCATCATAGTATCCGGGCCCGCAAATTGCGGACCTTGGGTAGTGCCGCCTACAAATATAGAACCTGCCTTTCCTGCAACTATAGTGGTGCCAAAATTGCCACCGCCAGGTAATTTTGCAATACTATCTAATCCGATACAAACACCTGTCGCGGCGTTAAATCTTCCCACAAATGCTGCATAACCACTATTGCATAATCCATGAATGTTTTTCGTACCCCAGGTTAATCCGCCACAACCACCGGTTATGGCCACATCGCCATTGGACATCAATGTAGTTGCAGCACCATAACTAGAAGCATCGCAGCCCATTAGAATTCTATCATCAGATGCCATGCTAAGCCATTGAGGTGTACCGCTACTATTCAACTTTGCAACAAATGGTAAGTTTCCAGGAGGCAGAATTGGTAGTGTGTATCCCAGCAGGGTCGTATAATGGGTAAATGCTCCCCCCGCGACATAAATATTGTTGTTCGCATCAACTGCTATTCTTCCATGAATACCCATTTCACCCACATCCGCATTGTAATGCCATAGATATTGCCATTGACTATTGAAACAGGCTACAAACAAGGCATTTGTGAGAACATGGTTATTAACCACAAAATCGGTTTTCGATAAACCTGTTTCTCTCATTCCTGCAAGTATCCAATTACCATTGGGCATACGCGCCATGTGGAAAGAACGGAAGTAGGTAAATGTCTTGGTGTTTACATAATTAGGATATAACAAAAGGGTGAAGTCAAAACCCGGCGGCTTTGTAGCCGATAACAACTTTCCTTGTGGATTATACTTCAGGATATAGGTTCCTGTGGTAGGAATAGTGAGGTTGCTTTGGCCGAGAGAGCCGCGCTCCATTGAGGTGATAATTTGAAGATTGCCGGAAGCATCTACTTCCATATCGTAGGCTCTACTATAGCCCGCTCCCGAATAAACAGTCACCGTATCAGACTCAGGGGTTCGAAGCCATTTATAATTTCCCGAGGTATCATACTGCACGAGAAACAACCATTTGGGAGAGCCAGGAATAGTAGTGTCTGTGCTAAAATGTACTGTTCTGTTTGAATTTGTTCCTAGCACATATACATGGCCCATTGTATCCGTTCTAATAGAAATGGCTGCGCAATCTCCATCTCCCCCAATCGTTTTATACCAGCGTAATGCACCGCTGCAACTAAAACTGGCAACTAATAAATTAGAAGGAGTCAAACCGCCCGGTTGAAAAGAAATCGGAAGCTTGCCAATAGTAAGTGGATTATCTGCCGTGACCGGAGAAATGATGTAGATATTTCCGTTCTGATCTTTAGCCATGTCGAAAACCATTTGCGTGGTAGAGTAACCGCCGCCAGACCAGGGTGTCCAAGGGCTGCCGCCACGCGTTCCCCATTGCCAGGTTTGCGCATTCGCCAAACCAAAACCCATAATGGCCATTACAATCAGTAAGCATGTTTTCATTGTCGTTCGTTTGTTTTTTAAGGAAGTATGTCAGGACACAGTAAAAGACGGGTATTTTCAGGAAAAGGTTGGGTAATTTCCAAAAGAAATATTGGCGCAGCACTTAAAAGTGCTTAAAAAAAACTGCAACATTTCTGCTATCCTGCTGCTGTTTCCCCTGTTTCCGCTGGCGCATAATAGTCTCCCGCTGCGGCAGCCTCATTAATAATGCTCAAAAATTTCATCGCTCCTGCAAGCATAATGTGTAAGCCAGCGCCTGTGCCCACTTGTGAGAGGAGCAACGAAGCCGCATTTTTAACCCAAGAAATTGATGATGTTTTGAGTTCTTAAATAACGGAAGGCCGACAGCTATACCATCCACAAGCCGACTAAGCCCACAAAAGCGACGTGCTGTGCTTGCGGAAGCCCTGCAAAACTCTCAAACATATCGGGAAATGAAAGTTTAATTTGCCAAGTGAAAAGCAACCAAGGCTTCAAAAGTTGCGTATTATGCTTGCAGGAGCGGAGGAAATCGAAGTGGAGTCGGCAAGCCGGAGCAGCAGAGGTGATGGACGGGAAGGTGACGTGGACAAAAATTACAAAGGAGGAACAAGATGCCGTGACTGCGTTATCCACGTAAATATTCGATACGGTTGGCAAGTCTAAGGTGGCTTGCTACCCTAAAAATTTATATAGATAACGCTACAAAGTAAAATACAGGGTTAAGCAAGATGGTTGTCGGTCGATTCAGGACTAAGGAACAAACCAGAAGGAGCAGCCAGAATTACCGAAATTGAGTGTGGCCCGTTTCAAAATTAACGAAAGGGAGCTGCAACAAAATCCAGGAATACCACGAAAGCTAGACGGGCGAAAAAGGGTTAAAAAAAAGGAAGTAACTTGAATCAGGATTAAACCAAAAAAACAAAGAAAAAATCACAAACAACGACCTGAGGGTGTAAAGTTATTTTAGGGCAAGTCAGGTACTAAACGCGGCGCTGTTTGTAAATTTTGCCTGAGTGCGGTTAATACAAAGCTTCTTTATCCAATAATGGAACTGCCGGAGCCTATATGCCGCAATACATGGCTTATAATGTCCCTAGATTGCTCAATTTGGTGCGTTCCCCTGCCAATATGGTATCTTCCCCTGCCAATATGTTACCCGCCGCTGCAAGTATGTCAGGTTCCCCATTCAATAAAGCAAGTTCCCTGTTCAGTATGGAGGCTGCCGAGGCTTGTAGGCTGGTTGCCGCTGCTAATATGGCAGGTTGCGGGTTGTGTTGGGCACCAACAATGCGGAATAAGTCGTCGACATCCACCTACAAGCAAAGCAAATAGCGACTTGGTCTCCGCCGCGGCAGACTATTTAGGGAAATAGTCCGCCAGGGCGGAAAAATAGCGCGTCCGCTCGGCGTAGTCTCCGCTCGGCGTAGTCCTCCGCTCGGCGTAGTCTCCAGACTACGCCGCTGGGGAAAGCGGTCTCCGACCGCATTCATTCTGATTGCAATCTCCGCTCGGCGTAGTCTCCGCTCGGCGTAGTCTCCAGACTACGCCGCCGAGGAAAGCGGTCTCCGACCGCATTGTTCTGAATCGCATTCATTTGGACGGCATGCTGTTTTTGGCGTTTGTAAGGCTACAAGATATTGTTTTGACAATTCCATTATGCCTTGTTTTATCGCCAAAATTTTGTAAGTTTATCGGGTATTCTGTTTGTTTTTTAAAAAATGAAAACCTTCTTTCAGCACCCTTAATTTCCATTTACAATGAAGATAATTTTCTCCCGGAAACTCAACTTCCTTTTCCTACTAACGCTCCTCTTCTCGCTGTGTCCCACTTTTGGCTGGTCGCAACAGTTCAATCAGATGATAAAACTCATCGAAAGCGACCGCGAGACTAAATCAGACATTGCCCGAACGGCATACGATAATTTCGGGTATTCCGTAGCTATTGATGGGGATTTTGCAGTTGTAGGTTCGCCCAATGAGGCGGAGGATTCCTCAGGGGCGTACACGCTAAACCAGGCGGGTGCGGCTTTCATCTTCATGAAGATTGGTACCACTTGGAAGTTGCAGCAGAAGGTCGTGTCGTCGGACAGAGGTGCCGGTGAACTATTTGGACGGTACGTGGCGATTAGTGGTGATTACGTGGTGGTGAGTTGTCCGGGAGACGGAGAAGATAGCGTGGGCAAGAACACAATTAAGGGTGCCGGAAGTGTATTTATTTTTAAAAGGAATAACTCGGTATGGTTGCAAACACAAAAGATTACCGCCTTAGATCGGGCGCATAGTCTTGGTTTTGGTGGTGCTGTGGGGATCAGTGGCAGTTATATAATTGTGGGCAACCCGACAGATACGTATGACCAAAACGGCCTCAATGCCATGCGTGGCGCAGGAAGTGCTTATATCTTCAATAGAAATGGAGAGATATGGACCCAACAAGCAAAGATTGTGGCCAGCGACCGTGATATTGACGATGGTTTCGGCTCAGTAGCCATTAGTGGAGATTATGTTGTGGTTGGCGCCTCGGGGGATGACCTTCTCGGTTCACCGGCATTCTACTCCAATGGAGGTTGCGCTTATGTATTCAAAAGGACGGGCGTGCTTTGGCAAGAACAACAGAAAATAGTGCCCGATGTCCGCAATGGAGGAGATTACTTTGGGAGCGCGGTAGCTATTGATGGAGATTATTTAGTGGTTGGTGCCCAGCTTGGCGATTTAGATGCGGCGGGGCTGAATTATAAAAAGGATGCCGGGGCTGCCTATATATTTCATAGAAATGTCAATACATGGACACAACAACAAATGATAGTCGCATCAGACCGGACAGCAGGTGCCAGCTTCGGAACTGTGGATATCAGTGGTGATTATGTGATAGTTGGTGCTTTGTATAAAGACGAAGTACGTGATGGCATCCTAAGACCTGGTGCAGGGAGTGCTTATATTTTTAAAAGAAGTGGCACAACTTGGGCAGAGCAAAGCAAGATTGTAGCGTCGGACAGAGATACTTCAAGTTTTTTCGGCTGTTCTGTTGGTATTAGTGGCGATTATGCCCTTGTTGGAGCCTACGCAGAAGGAGTGGATTCTACTACTTTATTAAGAATGTCCAATGCTGGCGCTGCGTATATCTTCAATAGGAATGGGACAAGTTGGTCGCAGCAGTATAAACTAGTGACCATAGATAGAGTGCCGAATGATCAATTCGGTTATTCTGTAGCTATTAAAGGCAATTATGCTATTGTGGGCGCTCCTTTGGAAGATGAAGATGTGGCAGGTACTAATCCCTTGGGTGATGCCGGAGCGGCGTATATTTTCTACAAATCGGGTAACAATTGGGCATTTCAACAAAAGATAGTCGCGTCAGATAGAACCATTATAGGCAATTTTGGGAATGCGGTATCCATAAGTGGAGATTATGCTATTGTGGGCGCATTTCAGAATGATAAAAATGCGACGGGAGCAAATGTGCTTGCAGGATCTGGTGCTGCCTATATCTTCCATAGAAATGGAACGGTATGGACGCAACAACAAAAGCTCGTGGCTACTGATCGGGATTCAGGTGATTTCTTCGGGGTTTCCGTAGGTATTAGTGGAGATTATGCTATTATTGGGGCTTATCAGGGAGATAAGGATTCCGCAGGATTGAATAAAATGACTAATGCGGGAGCAGCGTACATTTTTAAAAGGAATGGTACCACTTGGGCGCAGCAAAAGAAAATGGTAGCATCAGATCGTTCGCCGTTTGATTATTTTGGCTCGGCAGTGGCTATAGATGGGAGTACGGCGATAGTCAGTGCTCCGCTAGATGCGGAAGATGCGTCGGGAGGCAATGGCAAAGCCAGCGCAGGAAGTGTATATATATTCAATCTAAGCGGTACGACATGGACACAGACGCAGAAGATTGTGGCGAACGATAGAGGCATAAATGATTCTTTTGGGAATGCTGTCGGTATCAATGGCGATTATTTAATTGTCGGTGCATTGCATGATGAAAAGGATCTTTCTGGAAACTATCCAACGTTTGATGCCGGTTGCGCCTATATTTTCAAGAGGAATGGGAACACCTGGGCACAACAACAAAAGCTAATTGCAGCAGATAGAGAGAAGTTTGATGAGTTTGGGTCTTCTGTGGGTATCTATGGCGATTATGCGGTGGTGGGTTCGCCCTTTGATAATGAGGATGCAAAAGGAATGAATATCATAAAGCATTCTGGTAGTAGTTACATCTTCAAAAGGAATGGTACTACGTGGGCGCAGCTCCAAAAGATAGCTGCGGCAGACCGATCAGTAGTCAATAACTTTGGCAATGCTGTAGCTATTGATAGTGTGTATGTAATGGTGGGAGCTTTTCAGGATGATAAGGATACGGCGGGTGGTAAAATACTTCTAGGTGCTGGTTCTGTATATGTATTCAGTCGGCTTTATCCTAATGAGATCGCAGTTTTTCAAGGGAATTCAAAGCAGAATAGTGTGGAGATTTCGCCCAATCCTACAGCTGGGAATATACTTATTACTAATAAAAACCAAGAGCTAAATAATACAACTGCCGTAGTGGAAAATTTACTTGGCCAAAAGGTGTATCAATTCAAACTTCAGTCTTTCAATTCAATTGACTTGAGTCATTTGCCTTCAGGAATGTATCTATTGAAATTGGCGAATGGGGAAGGAGTGAGGATGGTGAAAAGGTAGATTGAAGATGCTTTGTGCTCTCAGTTTGGTTTTGTAATTTGTCGAATATTCCTTAGAAGATACGGGCCGTATCTTGGCGTTATTTTTTGGACAATTATTCTTGGTAAGGATATTTTTCCGCTCGGCGTAGTCTCCAGACTACGCCGCTGGGGAAAGCGGTCTCCGACCGCATTCATTTTGATTGCAATCTCCGCTCGGCGTAGTCTCCCTGCCCGTATAAAGAATGCCTAATTTCTTCGTGGCACTATATTATTAAGAGAAAGTGTACACCAAAAAATAGTTTAGACCAATGAAAAAAAGAGTTCTTATCCTGTCCATATTATTGGCAGGCGTTTTGAGCACAAATGCAATTTCTGCCCAAACCACGAAGAGGTCAACAACAACGACCACTACGACATCTACAGGCGATCATTCGATGTCGGTAGGTGAACATGCAACACAGGATACCAAATCGGGCAAAAAAGCCCGAAAGGCAGAAAGGAAAATGGCTAAAGGCAAAGACCATAAAGCCGTGAAAAAGCAAGTGAAAGCAGATCACAAGGATGCGGCAGGAAAGTAACCTCATCACATTCATAAAAGGCCGGAATTCGTAAGGATTTCGGCTTTTTTGTGTCTTTTTAATAGGGCAGAAAATGAAGATAAATATATTTGCTGGCGGGCTACATAAAGCTGCAATCATTCCTCCAAAATGAGGGTTCAAAAAACTCCTTCGGAAAATGCTTTCCTACAGATGCTCCTTGGTTAAGGCTCGCGCAGCATCACAAATATTCCGCTCTGCGTAGTCTCCAGATGCCTCGAGTTCAGCTCAATTTCTCTGATAGAACATCATGTTTATAAGGTTTTCTTGTAGTTTTCTACCCTTTTTTAGCTCTTGCTGATGATGTGTGAAGTCGGAGAAAGATTTGTTTAGCTTTTGGCAATATAGTTGCGCTTTGAAGGTGTTCAATTGGTCATCTGCTGACTGTCTTATTTTGAATTCTTCCTTTTGCCACTTTGCTACAGGCAGGTGCATTTGTTGGACATTCTTCATTATTAGATGATTCGCCAGTTGAAAAAAAACATGCATGGCCACAACAAATTGTGGAACTGCGGTGGTGGATTGAGCATTGCTGCTGATAATTTTGAAGCTTATGCAGCAAAAGGTCTGAAATCGTTGGCTAAAGAAATTGAGTTCGTTATGGCACAGCTCATCATTTGTCTTGGCCAAAAAATGTTTAAACTCATGCGCAAAACCAGCTTAATCCCAACTTGTTGCAACAGGTATCATGCCCACCGAGCCGGCCAGTCTCTGAAAAAAATCTAGAGTAGAAATTGAACACATTGCGAATAGCTTTTTTAAGGATGAGGGGTGATATTTTCCAGATTTGGCTAGGCAATAGATTCTTACAGAATGAAAAGTGGAAGACAAATCTAAAGGACAAAGGTATTGTCGGTGTTCGCTGAAAGCATTTAGCATAGCGCCATTTCTCTGGCTGAACCGAGACCGCCCTGATTTTCGGGGCAGGTTCTGAAAGAGGTTATCGAAGTGATTTCAATTAGAATTTAGCCCTCCCATTATTGTACTCCAAAATCGATAGAGACGCATCAATCATCCAAATAAAAAGGATTAATAATTCGAAGACTACTCTAGCGGAACTCGCTGAGACCCAAAAAATCTCTAACTAATTCAAAACTATCCTTCTCCGTCAATTGTTTCTTTTTTCAACATCAACTTCACCACAAAATAAATAGGAATACCCAGGATAACTATTATCAATCCTGGCCAGGTAGTTTCTGTCTTTATCTTCAACAAAACTATACAGATAAAGGAGGCGAAACCAATGTATAGTGCAGGAATCACTGGGTAGCCAAATGCCTTGTATGGCCGAGGCATATCAGGCTTTGTGCGCCGCAACACGAAAATGCCACCAATAGTGAGGATGTAAAATAGCAACACTGTAAATACGATATAATCGAGCAAGGCACCATAAGTACCACTAAGACAAAGCATTGAAGCCCAAGCGCATTGCATCCACAAAGCCACGGCGGGCACTCCTTTCTTATTGAGCCTGCCTGCAGCGGGAATGAACAAACCATCTTTGGCCATGGTACTATAGACCCTTGCGCCAGAAAGGATCAGGCCATTATTACAGCCAAAAGTGCTCACCATCACCAGCAATGCAATAATCGTAGTACCCACCGCACCAAATAACTTGGTAGAAGCCGCAAGTGCCACGCGGTCTTGAGCAGAAAAAGCAATTTCATGCATACTTAATACATTTAAGTACATTAGATTCATGCAGATATAAAGTATGGTAACCACCAAAGTACCAATGAAAAGCGACAAACCAATATTACGTTCCGGCCTTTTAATTTCTCCAGCAATGAAGGTCACATTATTCCAAGCATCGGAAGAAAATATGGCGCCCACCATCGCACCGCAAATAGCCAATACCAGCGGACTACCATTGAGGAGTTGATGCGTGATATTTCCAAATGGCGTTACCCCAACAACCTTTGCTGTCCAGGCATCACTCCAATTGAGTTTCCAAATAGCACCACCATCCTTTACCAATATAAAACCGGCGAAAATCAAAGCAGCCATTGCCAACACCTTCGCACTGGTGAAAATCGCCTGAATCCATTTTCCACCTTCCACTCCGCGTGTATTGATGAATGTGAGCAGCAGGATGATGGCTATCCCCACCATTTGCGCAGCAGAAATAGAAAAACTACCAAGATGAAGCAACACATTCCCTTCACCCAAATTCGGTGCGAGATACCCTAAAAACTTAGCGAAAGCTACGGCCACCGCAGCAATAGTACCCGTCTGTACCACCGCAAAAAAAGCCCAGCCGTATAGAAATCCCCACATTGGGCCATAAGCTTCGCGCAGATACACGTATTGTCCGCCTGCCTTAGGATACATGCCACTGAGCTCTCCGTAGGAAAGAGCAGCAGCCAAAGTCAATAACCCGGTAAGTACCCAAACTACGATGAGCCAGCCTGCCGAGCCAAGACTACGGGAAATATCTGCCGAAACAATGAAAATACCGGAGCCAATCATGGATCCGATTACGAGGAATGCGCCATCCATCAGGCGCAGAGATCGGTGGTAGTGCGGCGTAGGATTATCCAAATGCAATTACTGGTTTTATAAACAACAAAATTTGTGTTCATCGCCCATTGAAGGCATCAATATACAGCTATTTGTTTTTGGTGCTATCGTTGTTGTTTTCCTTAGCTCCTAACTCATTCATTCCCTTTATTACATCGGCAGTAATGTTGAGGTTTTTATCCGCATAAAGGATAAGCGGATTGTTGTCTGTAAAGGACAAAATATAGTCGAAGTTGTGCTGTTTGGTATAATCGGTTAGGAAATTATCTAAGCGCGTATGCAGGTCGCGGTTGAAGGTTTCGAGCTTGTCTTGAAACTGCGAACTCATAGACTGGCGGCGGGTTTCAAGGCTTTGTTGCATTTGGCCTAAACGTTTTTGCGCTGCGTCTCCTTCCTCCTGACTCAAAGTATGGGCTTGCGCTTTGCGTTGCAAGGCTGCGTAATCATCTTGCATTTGCTGAGCCGAGCGTTGAAGCTCACTTTCCATGGCTTCTTGTTGCTTTTTAAATTCCTCTTTTTTGGTCTTGAGTCTGTCGTAATGCGCTTCAAAACTGTCGATGTCCACATAAGCGATGCGCAATCCGTGGGCTGGTTCTTTACCATCTGATGCGAAAGCTGTGTTCTTAGGTTTGGCGGTAAAATGAAGGACAAAAAGGATGGCTACGCCGATGAGTGCGATGGCGCTAAGTATGGTTGGAGTACGATTCATGGATGGTGCGAACGCTAGAATGATTCGATATTTTTTCGAAGAATAGTACTTCGATAATATCGCCTTGGTAAATAACTGTGTGTCGGCAAAAATATTGTTCTAAGTCGGGCATTCTCGAATAAAAAAAACTGCCTCGGAAATCAAAGTGAATATGCTTTAAAAAGGCAAGGATTTTACTCGATTTTGAAGTTGATAGGAAGACTAAAATAAACCTTCACCGCTTTACCCTGTTGCTTTCCGGGTGTCCACTTGGGCATCCCTGCTACCACGCGTTTTGCTTCTGCATCCAATGAAGTAGAACCACTACTCTTCATCAACTCAACATTAGAAATAGAGCCATCTTCATTCACCACAAATTGAATGACAGTCCGACCTTCAGAGCCGCGCTGGCGGGCATCATCAGGGTATTGGAGATGGGCATTGAGGTACGCTTTCCAATCATAGGGCGACATTGGCATTTGCTCCACAATAGTATAAATTGGACGGACAACTGAAGCAGTGATGTTCTCCTTTCCGTTTTCCGTTTGAAGACCTGGGTCAATACCCGTCGGGTCGCCTTTTGTGTTGGCCATACCGATAGCAATTCGTTCGTCAGTTGGTGGAAGGTTTGGTTTCTCCTTTTCGGGTACATCTACATCTTTCTTCACAACAAACGGAGTCAGTTTAAACGTCGGTTTTACCGGGGCAATCACTTTCGGCTCAATGGGCAAAATCTTGGGTTTGTTTTTGGGAGCGGGTGGTTGGATGAGAATTGTTGGATGAACAGATACAACAGGCTTCGGAATATCGTCGTTTCCAAAGCCCGCAATGACAGGCAATGCAATGCCTAGCAATGCTGTCATTAAAAGCCCTGCAAAGGCATTCCGCATTCGCTTAGGATAATTTTTACGGAGTTCATAGCCGCCATAATTTTTGTTACGACCATCGAAAAGGATGTCGAGGTAATCGCTTTTGAGAATTTTGTTGCTGTCCATGAGATGTAGCATATTTGAAAGAAAGACCCATTTTCAAGGGCCATTCCATAAGCTACTTCGTCTGGATTTTGTCATGCATTTCTCTGGATTTTTTGCACAATTCTGTTGGAAGGTTTTGCAGCATTCAACTGCTATTCCTCCTGAGTAGGTTTTTTAAAAAAAACCACAGAAAGTCCACAGAATAAAGGGCACGATGTCCCCATTGAAAAGCTAGTTCTCAAACTTGCTTTGAAGTCTCGATTTACTTCGTAAAATATTTTTTTGGGCGTGCTCCGCCTCGGCTAAAGCCTCGGTGGGTCGGGCTCATACCTTTCCACTCCAATCTTTTTCTGCGCCAGGAATTTCATTTCAGAATGATTCGATGTCCAATGGCGCAGAATCTCGGCTCAGCCGAGACCGTTGCAATCCCTCACGCGGGCATCTCAACTCCATCATCCAATTCAGATTGAAGAATATCCCGCTACCATTGGCGGCTGGAAGGTCGCGAACGAATATTTCCAACGAAGCCTTACAGAAAAAGACCTCTTGAAATTCCATCAGAAAACCAT
>JBDTKK010000263.1:0-2766 GCA_039935335.1 Chitinophagaceae bacterium | reverse complement strand
TTCGTCGAACGACAACGAGTTGCCGTTTGCGTCAACCTAACAGTCATAAAAAAAATAACTGTTCAGCTAAGTTTGTAACTTAGCTGTTGCGGCTTGCGGTCTCCCGACCGTAGTACTTAACCCAACTTGCAGCTAAGGTGGAGCTAATGCCCCATTAATAGCACTTTCATTTTTTTTGAGTTCCGGTTTGTGTACTACGGATTTTCTTTTTGTGAAAGGTTGTTGTTTTATTTTGAGCATACTCAAAAGAGTTAAAAGTTTTTGAGCAGGTTCGCTACATTTTCTTACAGTAATGATTTTATCAAAAGTATTGGTACCCGAAGTAGTTACAACTTTTTGGGTATTGCCTATTCGAACTATTTCACTCCAACTGTGATTGATTCCACCAGCTTTAAGTTGGTAACGCATCGTGTTTACAAGCCAGTAAGCCAGAATGGCCAAATGGAGATGTGCCATTGTGCTGTCATCATTTTGATGATAAACGGGGCGTAAATCCAAGTCCGTTTTCAGGCAACGGAAGCTGCTCTCTATTTCCCTTATTGTGTTATAAATATTCCAGGTTATGGCTTCGTCTTTTATCTCCAAATCAGTGCGCAAAAAATAAACTCCTAGAGACGCTTCCTTTGTCGCATTTTTGCTTTCATCTTTTGACCATTTGAGTTCAACTACCTGATTTATTTCCTTATTTACCTGTATTTCAATTATATATTGACTATGTACAGAAGGGTATTTTTCTTTGATTCTACCGATTCGTTCATATACCTTTTCCGTGGTTTTTACGCCTCCTTTGCGTTGGATGGCATTGCTCACTTTTTGTAGTTCCTCCTCTATTCTATGCTCAAAAGAATTCTTCATTCCTTCTTCCTTTTTAGCCTTGGCGGCACTAGTTACTTCCAGGAAATAATCTGTATGCTTTTCGGTGGAAACTGCTTTTAATTGTATCTCTTGTTTGTTCTTGGTTTGTAATATTACATTTCCTTTACCTGCAATAGAAGTATAGTCCTTTATTTTAGTGCGGCTTACGCAAACATAATGATACCCCTTCTTTTTGATTAAATCGAGGTTGTCTTCTGTTGCAATACCTGCATCCAATACAATTATAGGTTTACGAGAACAAGTATGGGTAGCCAGTTTTTCAATCATGGATTCAAGCGTAGCACAATCAGCGATATTGCCCTCATACACTGCGGTGTATTTGATAAATCCCTCCACATTTACCACCATGGCCAATACCACTAACTTGGCATCTTTCCGCTTTTCCTTGCTCCTACCGTGTTTGGCAAATTTGCTATTCAATTTGCGACCTTCAAAATAGGTGTTGGTCAAATCATATAAAATGATTTTATCTTCTAAATCAAACAGCTCATTGGTGCGTGCAGAAAGATGTTTTTCCAACTTATCCTTGATGCTGTAAAGCTTTAAAGCACTGCCATATAGCTTGTCTTTTGTTATAGAATATGGGTTGTAGCCAGTCAGTTCACAGACTGCAGAGTTTTCTTTTATCCAAAGGCTAGTTTTTAGCTCAGAAGCTGGATAGACTGCACGGCTGATAATCTGGGTGGCGGCTAATTGTATCTCCTCTTCTTTCCATCCTTCCGTTTGAAGAAATCGAGTTAATTCAAGCTGGTTCCAAATATTATAACTCAGCCATTCTGCACCTATTTCTCGAACATTTTCATGACGCATTGTATCTACTTTTATCATCAACTCAGCCTTTTTTACATCGATGCGTTTTCCTGCAAGCAGTCGCTCCCAGAGCTCTTCTGCAAGTCGTTTTACAAATGCATCATTTTCTGGAAATAGGCTTTGTTGGTTTTCATATCGGTCGTTGAGAGATGCCTGTACTTGGTTGAGTTGTTCGGGGCTGTAGTCGGACAAAAAACCTACCTTGAGTAAGGTACGATGACACACTCTGCCCTCTAGGTTGCGATAGCTTTCAACCAAGCGATAATAGCCATCGTAACGGCTGGTATCAGGATTCTTTCGTATGGAACATTTGAAATACAATTCCACAAAGGTCAAGTTACTTTCTCAATAAAACAACACCCCCTGTGTACTACAAATCGTGGAAGGCGCTGAGAAAACGATGGAATTATTTTGCTGTACCCACCCAAATGGATTTGAGGCTTGAAAATTGAAAATACCTCAAAATTATTTTTTATTGACTGCTTTTTGCGCAAGTTGGGTTAAATCAAATTAATATTTTATAAATATCGAAATAGAATTACTATTTTGATGTGCTGAATTAGAATGCGATATTTACGCCACAGAGTGGCAACTTAATTCAGCCTAAGGCAACGCCTTGGTTATAAATGAATTAAGTTCTGTCGTCCTGAAAGGACAGTTTAAAAAAATCAACCAAATTATCTTTTACAAGTTATTTATAAAATGATTATTATTAAGCTGCACTTTCAGTGCGCATCCAATGTTATCAATTAAACCCGAGGCGTTGCCGTCGGGCTGAATTAAGTTGGGCTTTCAGCCCGGAAAGTAGAAATTCACAATTTTAATTTTCATTGATTATGACGAAGAACCACTTCAATAAATAAACAAAAAAGTTTCTAATACTATTTGGATACCCTTTGTTTTCCACAATTATACTTAATTTTGTACCATGCAGGAAACGGAATTACTTATAATCGGTGCTGGTCCTATTGGCTTGGCTTGTGGGATTTCAGCTCAAAAAGCTGGAATAGATTATATAATTATTGAAAAAGGAGCCTTAGTAAATAGTTTATTTCATTATCCTTTACAAATGACATTTTT
>JBDTKK010000262.1:0-10730 GCA_039935335.1 Chitinophagaceae bacterium | reverse complement strand
GATGATTACAAATTGTCCCAGATGCCATATCGACATTCTTTGCGATAAGGCTAAAAGGTATTCGCTGGAAACCATTGTTTCCGGTAACATGAAGAGTACTCATTAGGAGAACTGCTTTCTGATCTGTTATTTCCGATTGAAAGTTCATTCGGAGCGCAAAGGTATGAATAGTTGAGCGCATCTTTTTACGGGAATCATAAATCGTCGCTCCTAAAGACTGACAGAACTGTGCTAGTAAAATTATTTTTCAGTTAAATTTTCTACAATTAGATAAATTTGCCTAAGTTCATCAGCGCCGGATGCTGAATTTATATTGGGAATTGGCTTGCAGTAGCAGGAGCATTACATTGCGGAAACAGAGTTTTATGGTAGGTTTCTCAAGGTTCTGTGGCGGTACAATGTGCCGAAAACTTCGTCCACGATTTCTTGGTAATGCTTTTTCTTTAGAATAGTTTTTGTTTAAACCTAGTGCCAACGGTATTTTGAGAATTGATTCGCAGCAGCGCCGGCAAAACGGATGTTATTGATCCGAATTTAGTTTTTACCAAATTTCTCCCGATAATAATCTACTTTAAAGTCGTAAACGGGTCTTGACGAATTTTCATATTTCTTTTTGTTCGCCAAATACAGTTTGGATTGTGAAAGCCCCACGTTTGAAGCGCCAGAAGGAGAATAAAGAATTGTCAATTTGATTGGTCGTCCGAAAATTTGATTATCAAGCATCACTTCACGCCTTTCCCTAATTTCGCTAGTGATTTTAAGACCTAAAATATCCGCATAAAAAAGTTTGAATGCGCTATTTTTACCGAAGCCACTTGTAAAAAGTACCTCTTTAATTTTGGAGTTCTTAATGTCCGCTATAATTTTCCTGTTTAGTTCTATAGGAATTAGGTCGGTGTCTAATGCAGTTAGATTTTTTCTTTCGCAGCTTAATATCGTGTCGCTTACAGAAATCTTCTTATCTCGTAGAAATTTCAATATCCCATTAAGTGTCAAAGGTCGTTTGAGGTCGTTCGGAAAAGCGTCGCTTAAAATTGTCCAAATACTGTTTACGTTCCCATAGAAAAATGGTATTACAAACTTAGTATAATCTTGAGGATGAATTGTTCCTACGATTAATTTTTCGCTGTCCATCGCAATGGGATATTTTCCTAAATACTGATGTGTTGTTACCATTTTTGTCATTTGGATTTTTGATCTTTTAAATTTTTCATGAGTTCGCAGATCTACCCAATTAAAATCGCGCCAACCGCTCTAAAAGGTACATTGACGCAATTTATTGCTTATTATCGATATTCTCTATCTTTCCGCTCCAAACACCTATACCCTAAAGCAGTGGATAAATAAAATGTAAGGCAGTGCGAGAGAGTCGTCGTGTTACCAGAGGGTCGTTAGGCGCGTGTCGGCGATGCGTTCGTCGTCAAAATAATTGCTGAACAGTTTTTCTTCTGAAATCATTTTTTGTTTCGTTTTGGGTTTGGTTTATTTGGTTATATGCCGAGCCGTAATATATAAATTGTTCTCGAAAAATAAACGTTCTAGGACAATATTTTTTCTATTTTCTTACTGCTCAACCACCAAGCAAAAAATATTTTGGTCGCATCCGCGGTTTTGCGGATAGGGGTTTGGAAATCTTTTATGACATCCGCAGTTTTGCGGAAATTATAGCTCTAATGAGAAATATTATACCAAAAATGCTCGATTTGCTATTTCTGTCTGCTTTTCAAATAATTAATGAACGCGCTGCACGTTACAAGCATTAGCTTGGCCTCGTGGAAATCAATGTCTCGACTATCTTCCATTAACGCATGTCTAATTCCACTTTCATCGCTAGCATAGCCATAAAGTGAAGAAAAACTCTTTTTTAATGCTGGGTGCAGTCCATTCGTTTTTTCTAATTTTAGCAATGCTTCACCCAGAGTGGATTTAGGATTGTCTGTAAAAATCCTACAGATTGATTCAACAGCAGATATTGATTCTTTAATTGAGTTTCTGTAATTCGGTAATTCTTTATCCGCAAGCATCTTCAAAGCTTCATTTAAATGTGTATTTACAGAATTATATTTGTCGGTTGAAGCAATGGCCTCTTCTATTTCCGCAATTTCGATCTTTGATGTGATTTGCACGAATTTTTGATTCACAAAACGAAACGCGGATTTTTCATTTCCAAGAACCAAATTTGTCTCTTCTAGAAATTCAAACGGTGCAAAAGGTGCAGAAAATTCAAACAGGTCATAAAAATCAAACCATTCTCTATCGTCAGAAAAAAAGTATTTCCTAAGATATTTGGTAACCCAAATTGGATCCACCAAATTATAATCATTTTTTGGCAAACTATCAATTGGCATCTTAAAAAAGCCATCCCATAATGCACGAGCATATCGTGTTAATGATGGTTGAGCATGCCAATCATCAAGTTTTTCTAAGAAAGATTCTAGATAAGCTGACCAGAGTAAGTTCCTTAACACTTCGTCCACGGAGGCTATTTGCAATTGGTCTTTGACAGGTTTATAACCGAGTCTTTCTGAAAATTTCATAGCGTTTTAATATTGCTGCTAATCGAAGCTACTTGCAATGATTTGTTATCGGTGTCAGTCATCCCCTTGCTTTTAGGCATCAGAAATAATATTCTTTCTGAGCTGAACAATAGCCTGCGAAGAGGTCGTTATGAATTTCGGCACTTAGAGTTTGAAATACAAATTAATCCTTAGTGCTTGTTCATTTGTTAAGAGGTCAAACTGCTTTATCATCTTTCCAAAGCTTCCCATGATTAACTAAAGTACTACCTCGTGTCCAAACTTAAAATTCTCTCACGGCATCATCAGTGGTACGCGGAATATCGTTAGTAGGAACCGCCGCCAACCCCTTTTTAACCTTATTCGGAAGAACAAATAAAATCTCAGCAGTGTCTTTGTAAATTCAATCCCCTTTTTTGCATCATCGATAGTCGGCAATTCAGTGGCATTGTCCGCATGCCGTTGTTCATTTGCTTCCAAACGTACATGGTGCGCCCACTCCGCCATATCTAAAGTAATCAGATGGTCCTCCGATGCTTTGCCAATCCTAGAATATAGATTCCCGTCATGATATCCTTTTTCCTTAAGCATAGCATCGACCGCACTCGCGCAAAGCATTAATGAACCGGATGGTGCGAATGTGCTATCAATTGCCTGTTGAAGATAAGCTTTCACCCTTGATGGAAGAATATCGTCTAATCGACCAATACCTGGATAAAAACTTTGAACAAAACCCGCTTGCTGTAAGGAACAAGCAGTAACTACACCACCACAACTCGCACACACATATACATTCCAGTAACGAGTGTTTGAATCGTCATCTGCCGTCGTATTAAATGTACCAATGCATGAAGAAAGGTTCGGTTTATCAACAGAGCAGTGAGGGCATTTCGAAATTTTGAGGTGTTCGTGTAGGTTCGTCATCAAGATTCTTCAATAAGGGTTTATTTCTTCTTTAGAAGTAAGCAAAAATACTCATTTCCATCTCATCATTTCAGCTAAATTCAACCAATATCCCCACAACTTATCCACCCTCAATCCCCACCCCCTCCCACCCCTCCATTCTGACTTTCCGTTGGAAATGGACTTGCGCCAGCGAGATTGGCCTATTCACTATCAATTTCATTTTCTATAGAATTATGGTCTTTACTATTAAAGCTTTCCATCATCCTTTGGGCAACCGAACGCTGAACAATGGTTTGAACAACCGAATTCATGTTTTTCAACTTGAAAATATTATTAAACCCATAAAAACCAAATTCAGTAACTAACTTACCTATAAGTTCATCGGCGAACGACGATGAAACTATTTTAATTTTAGAAAAATCAAGGGTTATTGATTTACCCGATTGTTTGTAAACGTTTATGAGCTCGGTTCGTAACTTCTCACCCGACCTCCTTGTGCCCGTTCCAGACTCTTTACCATGTAGATCAATTATGATAGCTCCTGCATCATCTTCCAAAGCCTCGAGCTTAAGATTAGTAGGTTCGTAACCTCCCAATGCTTTAGAGATGGATATCTCCCTACTATAATCCAACTGAAAATCAACTATGCATCCATTGTCATAAGGCAATTGCGGCATTCTGTCAAATACCCTGTATTTAGAATTAGTAAGACTATAGTACGCGGAATTAGAAACTATATTCAGCTTCCCAATATTTTCACTAACAATTTGATGTAGTCCCCAAAGGCCATTCCCTTGCCCGACCTTTTTATCTCTCGTCACCCCTTCTTTAACAGAAAGTATCAATGCGTCGCCAGGATTTTTAGGCTTATGCACCGAATTTAAGAGCGAGTTATAGATTCCTTGCCCAGTATCGTAAACGCAAAATACAAAATGTTTCGAAGTTGGGTGAACTTGCCCCATTACATACCCAAAATTTTTGCCTGAATGCTGTAATACATTATCTAGTACTTCATTTATTGACCATTCAAATCCTTCAAGTACGCCTTTTTCGCAAACGATAATTTGAGAAAGCTCGTCAACAAATGAATCAATGAGTAGGTATATTTCTTCTGCGCTATCAAATCGCCATACCTTGTCAAGGCTGGCCTTTTGAGCCAATTCTTTGTTATCTTGAACTCTCAATGGGTCTTTAATATGCAGCTTCCTCAAATACTCATTTAAGTAATAAAATTCAAATTCTAAACCTTTAGTCCGCATATTTTCAGTAATACCTGCTAGTGGAACACAAACATTAGGAAAGGCTCCAGTAACACCTTTGAAATTCAATATCAAATTTCTATCGTGGGAAGTCGAATTATCATTCAGCACGACAATAAAGTCTGAAATAACCTTTGGGTTAATCAAATTTTCAAAAATAAGTTCTTGCCCTTCTCTTCTTATCAATGACTCTGAATTAGGTGATTTTTTCATTTCTTAAAATTTATTGTAAAGATAGGTTGAAGGCAGTATTCGAAACCAATATTCGCCGACACCCAAATTTGCATCCCCTATTGACAAACCCAAATCATAAATCGAACCACCAAAATTCCCCAAACCCCCTCCCACCTCGTACCTTTGCGCCCATGCTCCAAAACCAAACCGCTTTTTACAAGGGTAAAGTCCGCGATGTATATACTATCAACGACAAGTTTCTCGCCATGGTCGTTTCCGACTATTTAGTCAAGAAAGAGTTGTAAAACTATCTAAAATAGATAGCTGTTTTTAGCAATCATCACTTTCTCCATCACTACTAAGCTCTAAGGCTTATTCAACTCAACTGGTCTTGCTGCGCCTTAAGCTTGAAGCCGTATTTCTTTCTGATTGCTTCCATTTCCTTTTTCAGAACGGCAGAATTTTTCCAATATCGTTCACTTAGCTTTTCACGGATAATTCTCATCTGCTGAACCGCATCAATTTTCTTATTCTCATTCATGATCTGGTAATTGTAGGATTTCTCTTGGCGTTCTGATTTCAATCATTCTGTAGCCAAGTTTCAGATTGATTGAGTTGTAAAGTCTGATTCTACTTAAATTAACGATGTGCTTGAAATTCCAACTAGCTAAAACGTCGGCGTTATTTAGTGTCGCTAGAGCAATATGCAAGGCGTCATTGTAACTTTTTATGGTTAATGCCCCTTCATTAATATAAGTTTCCGCAAGCTCAATGGTTTCGTCATCCACTCCAATATTTTTCTGAAATTCCCTTGGTATTTCTTTGATTTTCCCGCTTACTTCGTCTCTTGCCAATTCAAGTTCTTGCAAGGTCAAATCAGAAAGCATAATTAATTTCCTGCCAATTTTAAACTCATCAAATAATGCAATAGACCATTCTTGAAATTCTTTGTCAAAACAACCCCCAATTGTTGAGGTGTCTGTGTAAACGGTCATCATCCAAAAATACAGAAAAGGTTTGTTGAAAGCTTTCTAAGAACTCCCAAATGTACGAAATCCCCCTTCAAATACACCCTGTTCAAGGAGTATTCCGATAAACTATCCCTCTCAACATACCGCAACCGAAAATCGTACGTCTCCTCCCAAACCCCCTCCCACCCCTTACCTTTGCGCCCATGCTCCAACTCCAAAACCAAACCGCTTTTTACAAGGGTAAAGTCCGCGATGTATATACTATCAACGACAAGTTTCTCGCCATGGTCGTTTCAGACCGTATCTCCGCCTTTGATGTGGTGCTGCCCAAGCCCATTCCCTACAAAGGTGCTGTGCTCAACCAAATCGCGGCCATCATGCTCCGCGCCACGGAAGACATCGTCCCTAACTGGGTGATAGAAGTGCCCGCGCCCAATGCTACTATCGGCTTCAAATGTGAAACCTATCCTGTAGAAATGATTGTGCGGGGCTACATAGCCGGCAGCGCATGGAGAGCCTATAAAAGCGGCAAGCGCGACATGTGCGGTGTGCCGTTGCCAGATGGTTTGCATGAAAACGATGCGCTGCCTACACCCATTCTTACCCCTACTACCAAGGCAAATGAAGGCCATGATGAAGACATTACCCGCGAAGAAATAATCAGCTCCGGGCTTATACCAGAAGCGGAATACACAAAGCTGGAATCTTACGCGCTCGCGCTATTTGCAAGAGGAACGGAAATAGCAGAATCCCGAGGCCTAATCCTCGTGGATACGAAGTACGAATTTGGCAAGATGGATGGTATCATCACGCTCATCGACGAAATTCATACTCCCGATTCTTCCCGCTATTTCTACAAAGAAGGTTTTGAAGAAAGACAAATGAACGGCGAAGCGCAAAAGCAATTGAGCAAGGAGTTTGTCCGCGAATGGCTGATGGCTAATGGCTTCCAGGGCCAGGAAGGTCAAGCCGTTCCTGAAATGACTCCGGAAGTGGTGAACAGCATCTCCGAGCGCTACATGGAACTTTACGAAAAGGTGATTGGCGAGCCTTTCGACAAACAAGATATTTCTGAAGCAGATACGCAGGCGGCTATTGAAGCGGCTTTGGCGAAGCTATCCTGATTTGAAAATTTGAAGATTTGAAGATTTGAAAATGGGGAACCTAACCACTAACACACTAAGAGCACGAAAAGGCACTAAGTGTTAATTTAGCCGTCATTGCGAGGAGGCTTTGCGACGAAGCAATC
This sequence comes from Chitinophagaceae bacterium, assembly GCA_039935335.1. Taxonomy (GTDB): domain Bacteria; phylum Bacteroidota; class Bacteroidia; order Chitinophagales; family Chitinophagaceae; genus UBA1952. The sequence continues at coordinate 3,655 of JBDTKK010000262.1, read as the reverse complement.
TCTCCGTCATTGCGAGCAACGAAGCAATCTCACATGCTGACCGCGTATTAATTGTGAGATTGCTTTGTCAGTTCCCGAAATAAATTCGGGACAGGCTGCCCAGCCTCCTTCCTCGCAATGACGGAGTCCCCTTTCCAAACACCTTTTGACTTTTACCTTTTGACTTTTACCTTTTGACTTTTACCTTTTTATGAATCGCATCATCCGCGCCCCACGAGGCAACCAACTTACTTGTAAAAACTGGCCTACAGAAGCTGCCTACCGCATGATCCAGAATAACCTGGATCCAGAAGTGGCGGAGCGCCCCGAAGACCTTGTAGTGTATGGAGGTATCGGCAAGGCTGCCCGCAACTGGCCGAGCTTCGACAAGATTCTGGAATGCCTGAAAAATCTGGAAGAAGACCAGACTTTGTTGGTACAAAGTGGGAAGCCTGTCGGCATATTGCGTTCGCATAAAAATGCACCGCGGGTCTTGATTGCGAACTCTAATCTAGTGCCACGTTGGGCCACTTGGGAACACTTCCGCGAGCTGGATGCGAAAGGCTTAATGATGTATGGACAAATGACTGCGGGTTCTTGGATTTACATCGGCTCTCAGGGCATTGTGCAAGGCACTTATGAGACGTATATGTCGCTGGCCAACCTGCATTATAATGGTAGTTTGAAAGGCAAATTGAACGTCACTGCAGGATTGGGTGGCATGGGTGGCGCACAGCCTTTGGCCATCACGATGAATGAAGGAGTTTGTCTGGCGGCGGAGGTAGAAGAATGGCGGATTCAGAAGCGAATTGAGACGCGCTATATCGATAAATATTCCAGCAATCTGGATGAAGCCATTGACTGGGCTGTTGCCGCGAAAGCCGCTGGGGAAGCTACTTCCATCGGCTATTGTGGTAATGCTATTGACCTTTTGAAGCGCTTAATCGAAAGAAATATTATCCCCGATACCCTCACAGACCAAACTTCAGCGCACGACGAATTGATTGGCTATTTTCCCGAAGGCATGAGCGTCGTCGAGGCCAATACCTTGCGTAGCAAAGACCCCGAAGAATACAGTCGACGCTCGCTGGACAGCATTGCAGTGCATGTGCGTTTGATGCTCGATTTGCAGAAACTTGGCGCCATCACTTTTGACTATGGCAACAACATCCGTGGACAGGCAAAAGACAAGCGTGGTGTAGAAAATGCTTTTGATTTCCCCGGCTTCGTGCCGGCTTATATCCGTCCGCTTTTCTGCGAAGGCAAGGGGCCTTTCCGCTGGGTGGCTTTGAGTGGCGACCCAGAGGATATTTACACCACTGACAAGGCTTTGATGGAACTCTTCCCAGAAAATGAAGGCTTGCATCGCTGGCTGAAAATGGCACGCGAGAAAATTGCGTTTCAGGGTTTGCCCGCACGTATTTGCTGGTTGGGAATGGGCGAGCGCGAGAAGGCAGGATTGATGTTCAACAAACTGGTAAAGGAAGGCAAAGTGAAAGCACCGATAGTTATTGGTCGCGATCATCTGGATGCCGGTTCTGTGGCTTCTCCAAATCGCGAAACGGAAGCCATGAAAGATGGTTCAGATGCCGTGTCTGACTGGCCGATATTGAATGCTTTGATAAATACCGCAGGCGGTGCAAGTTGGGTGTCCTTTCACCATGGCGGCGGCGTGGGCATGGGCTATTCGCAGCACGCAGGAATGGTGATAGTGGCCGATGGTACCAAAGGTGCAAAGAAGCGCCTGAAGCGGGTTTTGCATAATGACCCTGCGATGGGCGTGATTCGACATGCGGATGCTGGCTATGAAAAGGCGCAGGAATTTGCGGAGAAGTTTGGGTTGAATATTTGGTAGTTATTGGGCGTTATAGAGCTGAATAGCTTTATCGCGGTGGTATTTGCTGCTTGAAAGCGATAATGGAAGTCCCAGTCCTACGATGAGTGCGCCAAGCGGAATACAAACAGCGCCAACCGTTGTTTCCGGATGGCTACCGAAATTTTCTTGGTCACCCAATAAACTGCCGAAGAATAGAACAAAGCCGGTAACAGCAACAATTCCCCCTAAAACCGTAAACGCAATTGAACGGTTTTTGGCACTTCTTGCTCTATAAGCCTCCCATGCTGCCGGGTTATTATCCGCTACCAATTTGTCCAAACTCGAGAAGCTGTATTTGTACAGTTTTTCATCCGGCCATTTTTGTAGAAAAAGAATTTTATCGATTTCGTCCGGATTAGGTCTGCGCCATTTCGGACCTCTTTGTACATCAGGTACAACATTGGCAAAGACATTCATTTTCCCGAAAACTACTTGTTCCGTAATCTTCCTTGGAGGGATGATGTAAAATGTTTTGTTTGCTGCTGTGTGAAAATAACGAACACTATCAAATGGAAATGCGCAACTGTCTAGGGTGACTATGGCTCTGGGAAATCGTCTTTTGCCTATAGCTACTTCATTCCCAAACAAAGTATCCCCGTTCCGCAATGCAACATGCGGTCTATGTGGGATATTTGGTCTGGAAGTTAATACCACAGCAGGTTTGCAAGAAAACAGAAAACTAAAAACGAGCAAGAAAAAGAAATTGATTATTGAGCTGTTTATCTTGGGCATACTATCTGATTTCTAAGAATTTTTGTAAAGGTGCTATTGTTCATTGTAAAGCTGAATTGCCTTATCGCGGTGATACTTACTATTGGTCAGCGAAATCGGAATGCCATATACTAAAGCAAAGCCTCCCAAACCAAGTCCTACAAGCGCGAAAGGTTGATACTTTTCATTCTGCGGATATTGATTTTCCAATAAAAGAGATTCCAGCAAAATAGCACTGGTTAAAGCCAGAATTCCACCAATTGTGGATACAGCGATTGCACGCGTTTTAATGCTTTTTGCAAGCTTGGCTTCTTTTTCTGCGGGAGCATAATCGGAGACCATCTTTTCGAGGCTTTTCAAGCTGAATTTGGCGAGCTTTTCATCCGGCCATTTTTGCAGAAAAGCTATTCTGTCAAGGTGTACCAAAGGCGTTTTACCATTGGATAAATCTTGCTGTTTTAAAGTGGAAGACGTGCCAAAGCCATTGAGTTTTCCATAAAATATTTGTTCCGTAATCCTTTTTGGCGGCAGGAAATAAAAAGTGCTGCTTTCTAGGGTGTGTACATATTTTACGCTGTCGAAGGAGAAGGTTATTCCGTCCAACATCGCTATAGGCTTGGATAATCTGTTCTTGACAACTGACGCATCATTTCCAAACAAAGTATCTCCATTCCTCAAAACTACCTGTGGTTTAGCAGGAATGTTGGGCTTGGTCTGAAGTGTCAATTGAGGTTTACAAGAAACGAAAAGACTAAGTAGGAAGATTGAAATAAGGATTTTGAAGACCGCACAATTTATAGAAAACATACTTGATTTTTGGAAAGGAAGATAGACGCTAAAACGGCACAATTGAAGTTCGATTATTTCATTTACTTATTGATAGAGAAAATGTAGAAACACCGCAAATGGAAACCCGCAGCAGCATTCATTCTAAATGATTTGTTCAGAAATGAAACCCGTCGTTCTGCTTTGAGAAATGAACGTTAATCTTGCACAAATAAGGCAATAAAGCCTGCTTTTTATTTTTAAGAAAACTCAGATCATGTCCTATCGCATTGGTCAAGGAATAGATTTTCATCAGCTTGCCGA
>JBDTKK010000261.1:0-4031 GCA_039935335.1 Chitinophagaceae bacterium | reverse complement strand
ATGATTATTGCATCGTCGTTTATGCACATCGAAAAAGAAGCTTTTGTAAAGCTCTTTGAAGTCTGCATTCAGCTCGGGGCCATCCTTGCGGTGGTGGTGCTTTATTGGAAGAAATTCTTTGATTTCTCTAAATGGACCTTTTACCTCAAGCTCGTGGTGGCCTTCATACCGGCAGCTATTTTCGGATTGATATTCTCCAAGCAAATAGACAGGCTGCTGGAAAGCCCGGTAGTCGTGGCCTGTTCGTTTATCATTGGTGGCATCGTCCTACTTTTTATAGACAGCGTGTTCAAACGATTGACGATTGACAAAGTAGAAAGTGTTTCCTATAAACGTGCCTTCATCATTGGCTGTTTTCAAGTGATTGCGATGATACCGGGCGTGTCGCGAAGTGCGGCCACGATTATTGGCGGGATGCAACAAAAGTTGACCCGACGCCTCGCGGCAGAATTTTCCTTTTTCCTTGCCGTGCCCACGATGTTTGCAGCGACGGTTAAAAAGCTATGGGACTTCCGCCATGAAGTACAGTTTCAGGGGAATGATGTGGCCATGCTCATCGTAGGGAATATAATTGCGTTTTTCGTGGCTTTGATTGCGATCAAAAGCTTTATTACCTACCTACAGAAGCATGGTTTCCGTGCCTTTGGCATCTATCGTATCTTGGTGGGGATGGTGATTTTGGGGCTGATTTGGAAGGGGATGATTGTGTAGGGGGTTTAAGAAATTCAGTTATAGTTCTGAGACGGTGCGAGGGCGGGAAAATTATGAAAAACGGGAGAACACCTTAAATTTGTATAGAAAGTACGACAAAACTTTCGTAAATTTGTGACTTGGAAGCCAACCCTCCGGACTACACATCGACAACTTAATTTTAATAGAAGATAATATAAAATATAATATGAGGAGTTTAGATAATCAAATCTTGAAATTATTATCAAACAATGATGTAACTTTCTTTATTCCGCCATATCAAAGAAACTATGAATGGGATGAAAATATGTGCGAAGTTTTGTATAGAGACATTGAAAAGGTGGCGAATAGTGACAATACTCAACACTTTTTCGGAACAGTTATATATTATGCTGAAAGCACAATTTTAGGTCAACCCGATAAGTATATTTTGGTTGATGGTCAGCAAAGGTTGACAACAACGATGTTGTTTTTAATTGCCGCTCGTGATTCTACGTCTGATGGTGTATTAAGAGACACTATAGATATAAAATACTTGAAAAACAATAGTGTAAGTGGTGATTTGGAATATAAAATTAAATTGAAACAAGTAGAATCTGACTGGAAGGCGTACAAAAATATCATTTTAAGTGAACATTTAGATGATAATGATAAAAAATCAGCCGTCTTTAAAAACTATAAATTTTTCAAATCCAAATTGGAAAAACTAGAGCAGAGCAAAATCAGGGATTTAGTTCAAAAAGGTCTAGTGAATTTTAATATCGTAACAATTCAGTTAGAGCCAGAAAGAAATCATTGGGAAAAACCTCAAGAAATTTTTGAGAGTATGAACTCTCTTGGTAAACCTTTATCACTGGCAGATTTGGTAAGAAATTATTTATTGCTCGGAAAATCTTCGGCTCAACAAAATAATTTGTACCACAATTTTTGGTTGAAAATTGAACAAAATTTATCAGGGGATAATAAAGCCTTTTCGGTTTCGGCTTTTATTCGTGATTATATGCAGTTGGTTGATATTGCAAGTTATAAAAAGGCGACCGACGCAAACCATAAAGAGCTTTATCGTGATTTTAAGGGGTTATTTGACGATGATAATCAAGACCAACTAATTAAAAAATTGGCAGAATATTCTAACGAATATGCAATTTTGGCTGGTTGCAAATTAAGTGGTAACAATAAAGTAGACCAAAAAATTAATGATTTAAGAACACTTAAAGTTTCCGCATTCCATTCTTTCATTTTAGGAATATTGCATTTAAGAGCCGAGCAAAAAATTGCTGATGATGATTGCTTAGCAATTTTAGATGCTATTTTTGTCTATGTTGCTCGTAAAAGTATTTTAGGAACTAGGAAATCTGAAAATAAAGATGCCGCACTATTTGCAAATTATTTTGATGAATTAGTTTTAGCGACTAATAAGAGAGAAAAAATGTTAGAAATTTGTTCAAATCAGACATTTTCTATGAGGCTCCCAAACGACAATGATATTCAAGAATTTTTATTGAATGAAAAGTCCAATTTTTACAATTTTGAAAGTGGTAAATTCTTATTTACTTTGATTGAAGAGAGTTTAACTAAAAATCGCCCTGCTTTGAATGACAAAACTTTGCAAGTTGAGCATATTATGCCACAAACTTTAAATGATACTTGGAAAAATGAACTTGGAGAAAATTTTAAGACGATTCACGATGATTATTTGAATAATATCGGGAACTTGACTTTGATTCGTCATAATCAAGAATTAAGCAACCATTCGTTTCGGGGGAAAAAGGAAATTTATGAGAATAATGCAGGAATGCAAATTGCGAAAAATAGAATCGTTAATGAGCAAAATTGGGGTGAAAGACAAATAAAAACTAGAGCGGAATATTTAGTTGAGATTCTTGTTGACAAGATTTTGCCGATAAGTGACGAATTAAAAAGCAGCAATAATTATTCAACGGAAAAAAGAAGTATTGGGAATAGATTATCTTTTGAAAGTTTAGAATTAATTGGTAAAACAATAGTTTATTTTGATGACGATAAAATTGTTGCGCAAGTTATAGGTGATAAAGACTTAAAATTTGAAGAGAAAATTTGGAGGCTGTCTCCACTCACTCGTGAAATTGAAACAAGAAAAAACAGAAAAAATCGTTCAGGTTCTTATTGGGGAGTGAATAAGTGGAAATATGAAGGTAAAACTCTTGAAGAACTGATGAGCGAACTTAAAAGCTTTGAATATGAATTTGAAGACAACGAAATGGAATAATTTTTGATATTATACTCCCTCTGCCCTTCCCCGCTGGTGCAAGTCAAATCCCAAAATGTTTCGGCCTACGGGGCTGGCGGGGGTCTGTGACCTCTGGCCAGTGGCTGAAAATATCCATCCTGCCAAAGGAAATCTTTAAAAAACTTCGCCGCTGCCTCAAGCATGACGCTTAGACACCTGCTTGTGGCAAATATTCTTTCGCCTTTGCTGGCCTTTCCTACAATTGCCCTATCTCCAACCTGCAACGAAACCCGATAAAATTCCAGTCAAACGGAAATTTTAGCGGTATTTTTTCCGTTACAACGGAAAATTCACGGATTCCAATTGCCCGTATAAAATAAGTAGCAATAGCTCAACCGCATCAACTATCTTGGCCGCCAAACAAGCCTTCAACAATGATAAAATTCATCGTCCTGTTATTGCTCTGTGCAGCTCCAGTTTTAGGTGCTGCGCAAGATAAAGAGCACGAGGATTTAGCCCGTCGTTGGGCGCAGAGCATCGATGCTGCCGAGCTCAATCGCATTGCCGCCATACGCCCGGACGTACATATCTCCGGTTCACACTATGTTGATTCCGCCTATCACATCGGCTTCTATTTTGCTCCTAGCGATAGCATAAAAAACATCAGTGCCGCTGGCGAAGCGTCTTTTATAATTACGAATAGCTTTTATTTTCTGCGCATGAAAACAGTGACCTTCGACCACGCTGCACAGATGCTTGCAAAAGCAATGCACCAAGATGCGAAGGACAAAGTGCCTGCCGGCATTACGAATTACAAAGTAGGCAAGCTGCGCAAAGGCGAAGACCAGTATTGCCTTTGTTGGACGTATGAGAAGCACTATACCGACCGCAGTGGGCAAGATGTAGTGAGTGTTATACGGATTCAGTACGGCTCTATGTCTAAGGTGATAGTGATGAATTTAATCTTCCCCGACGATGAAAAAGCGGCACAGAAAATAGCCAAATTGAATAGTTTTGCCTCTTCAGTGACTTTGTTTTGAAAAAAACAGTATGGCATCGCTACAGTGCTAGAAAGGCGACTGAAGGGGCTTTGGCGAGCTTGAGCGTCTATGTTTCTATTTTAATTAATTCG
>JBDTKK010000260.1:0-13233 GCA_039935335.1 Chitinophagaceae bacterium | reverse complement strand
CTTTTAATAGTAGTCCTATCTACATTGCATTTTTCGTAATCACCTGATTGTTTGTTGCCTTTAAAGTTCGAAAATGTAACAGACCCGTCCTTGTCCGAAAAGATACCTTGTCCCTCCAACTGTCCATTCGTGTAGGTTCCATAAGATGTAGTTTTTGGAGTTACATATTCACCTAAACCATCGTAAACACCATCTTTGAAGTTTCCTATATAATATCCATAATTAGTTACGCTTAATCCCATCCCATCGAGGCAATTGCCATATTGGCAAGTCTTAAGGGCTGTATCTATTTTAACCATTTTCCCATCTATAAATATCCCAGACCTTATAGCTTTGCCGTTCTTATCCCGAATAGTTCCAAAACCTTGAACTTGGCCATCGACAAAGTCTCCTGTATAATCATAATGAGATGAGTGGGATACAAGATACCCGGTACCAGTTGCGTCTCCGTTTAGAAAGCTCCCTGAATATACATCATCATTAAAGTATCGAACAATTCCTAAATAATTGTCACAGTCGCCCGAAATGCATTTTTGAGCATTTTTAGGGTCGTTGTAGCAGCTCAATAAAATAGTCCCTGAAGACTGCTTCAACTCTATTTCCGCATAATTGGAAGTGTTTTTAAAATAAAAGACCGAATCAAAGACTTCACTAGCTTCCGCTTTAAGTATCCAATTACTGTCAAGGCACGACTGCAAAAGGACTTTTAATTTCTCCGTTTCCTTCTTGCCTGCTTCGTCATCACCATACGGAACCATTACGCTTGCTTCGTAATTGAACCGTTTTTCTTGAGTATCATACTGAACGTCTTCAGTTTGGAATACGTCCGTTTCTTGCTTCCACAATAATACGTTTCCTTTATAGTTTTCCCCTTTGTCAATTTTATTTTCCTCTTTATCTCCCCGGAGGCTTTGCATGGTAGAGTCAGATGCTGCTACTTGAATAACCTTCTTCAAGTTATCACAGTTGAACTCCTGTGCTCCCGCTAAGCTAGAAAGGAAGAGAAGAAAAATTGATACTATCGTTACTCGTTGGTAACATGAAATTTTAGTCATGATTTTTGTTTGAAGTAGAAAGCATTTTATGTTTAATGTATAATTTATGTTTAAAGCCCGGTAGATTCCTTGTCTTCTTTAATTTAGTAACGACAATAAATAATTTTAATTTTTCGTACAAACAAGATTAGATTAATATATCTATTCTATATGATTCATTTACAATTAATAAATGTATATCTTTACGCATAAAATACTTTTTTCGCCTACTCGTAGAAAATCTGAAATTTGCTTCTCCTCTTTCCTGACAATTCAATTATAATATACTATCTAATCCTCTATCATCAATTTATCCAACTGAAATGTAGTTTATCTAAAAATCTTCAGGCAGGCAAATCCCCATGCTTCCAGAGGATTGTCGAAAACCTGTTCATATTTTTTTTATCGGAGATCGGTAACGTGCAGGTTTTTGGAGTTATTATAATAGGACTGGACCTTTTATTTGTTGGCAAAGCCAATTTCATTATAGCCGGATCAACAACTGCGCCAGTATGACGCTTCTTTTGATGATGTTCTTTTCCGCCTACGAAACGCAAATAAAATAGCTGTTCCTGCACTCCAATATAATTGAAGGACACTCTAATCCAACCATTTGTACTGTTAACCGAAAAGGTATATTCATTTCGTGGATTAGTTCCTGGATGTCGACCGGATAGAACATTTGTTACAGTATAAACCCCTTCTGCCAATTTTTCCATAACAAAATCTAAAGATTCTGTGGTGTGCTCTTGGGCACACTGATCACACAAAAAAGAGAAGTTACCCTTAATGGTATGTCCCTGCTCATCTATCACCAATTTTCCGTCACAGTTATAGGTGACGACAGAATCGTGCCCAAAAGCTGACGGAATATCAAAGGTTTGTTTCCATTCCGCCTCATTAAAAATGAGGAATAGTTTATCAAGGTCATACTCCGATTTTTGGGCATGGACAACAGAGCAACTGGTAAGTAATAGACTTGTAAAGTACAATATAATGTGGTTTCTTTTATCCATGAAATTGATTTTAATTTACTTACTTAAATGTAAGAACAGAAGCTTTCTCCTTAATACCAAATAAAGGAAAGAAGACTTTAATTTCCTTATCCTCTGTATATAGTTCAATATGCATCGGTATATCGTTCGTGTTTTTGATGCTATATCTATCATAATTCGCACGATGCTCAATTTCCATTATCGATAAATTTATCTTCTTGTTTTTAACGATTCCGGTTATCCTCATCATAGCCTTGTCTATGTATAAGGTATCGTGACAAGGAAGGTGTACCACGGTGTCTTTATGATAGGGGTTATCGTAATTGTCGCCCGGCATACTTGTGTAAATACCTTCCAAATCATTAATTATGTACTCTGCCTTTTGAGAGATAGCCAGTGGCTTGGTTTCACTTATGGATACATCAGCTTTTGAATTTTGTACTGTATTTGGATGTTCAATATCCTTAGATATACTGATGTGACTGTATTTTAAATTCAGTATTCTTGCTGGCTTCGTCATATCCGCCGAGTCTGATATGTGTGTTTCTCCTGTGTTAATCAGTGCTTCCGTAGTCATTTTACCAGTGGCATATTTTCGTATGGCACTTGCCGGAGCAACAAAGCTTACCCATTCTGGCCTATATGTTTCATCTCCCCAAAAGGTGCCGTAAACAATAGTCATTCCAAAGTATTTAAAATCATCTCCCGAAAAATTATCGGCCATTACTTTGAGTGAAGGAAGGATATAATTGGCTAAAATAATTTGTGGTCTTTCCTCCGCGGTACGAGTTTTACGATCAAATAGCATATCAATATCGCCTCCCGCAACTACTAATGATAAATCATTATTGTTTTTGACTACTATATTAATAAGACCAGGGATATTGTTGTTGTAAAAAAAGCGCGTAACTTTAAATGGCCTCATTGTATTGAATTTCTCAAAAGTTGAAACGATTTCTTCTTTATATTTTTTAATAATTGAAAATTGATTGTCAGTATATGTTCCTTTATTATCTCCTGTAGGAAGAGCAACTAAATACGCATCTAAGTCTTTAAGCACTTGCTCAATATCTACAGGGGTTGTAAGCGGAAACTTTAATTTATCTACATAGTAGGCATGCCATGGCACTGTTGCCATCATAGAACCTTTTAAAACATATTGAATATCCGAAAGTATCGGTTCCTGCTTTTTCGATTGTGCATTGATACCCATGCTCATCCCGGACAAGACGAATGTGATGATTAGTAGTTTTTTCATTGTTTTGCAGTTTTTGATATTATCCATAAGTATTATTGTATAAAATTTAATAACCTCCCTCATTAGTCCTTCACAAACTTCCCCCAGTTCTGTTTTTCCCCATCAAAAAGTTGGACGTAATAGACACCAGAAGAAAGAGAAGAAACATCAACCTGAAGGCTTTGGGATGAAGATTGATAGACTTGCTGTCCAATGGTATTATATATCTTTATTACAAACTGCCCAGGTGTCCTTCCGGCAGATGGGATGCCAGATGGAGCTTTCAAAACAAGGTTGTTGTTTGCAGGATTAGGGGAAACAGTAAAACCAGAAAAACGATTATTCACTGCTTCAATACCAACATTTGAGCATGGAGCGACTTCGACGGGTATTAGTCTATCTATAATTGTTCCATCTCCTAATTGACCATTATTATTCCTTCCACAGGCCCAAAAACTACCATCGCTTTTCAGAAAAAGAGAAAAGGCAACTCCTCCAGCTGCTATTGCAGTGATGCCTGATAATCCACTAACCTGAATCGGTGTATTTCTCTCTATAGTCGTTCCATCACCTAATTCTCCATAAGTATTATCTCCGCAAGCCCAAACACTTCCATCATTTTTTAGAAATAGGGAATGACCTGACCCTGCTGCTATCGCTGTGATGCCTGATAGCCCGCTTACCTGAACCAAAGTATCGTTACTTATAGTCGTCCCATTTCCCAATTGTCCAGATGTATTTGCTCCGCAAGCCCAAACTGTTCCGTCTCCTTTTAGAAAAATAGAATGACTTAATCCGGCTGCAATTGCGACGATATTAGACAAACCTGTCACTTGGACAGGGATATTAACCCAATATCCTGTAGGTACTCCTTTACACAATTGTCCAAAAGCATTCATTCCACAGCCCCACACGCTGCCATCATTTTTTAGAAAAAGAGAATACGTATTTCCTGCTGCTATTGCAGTAATATCCGATAAGACCTTAACTGCTATGGACTTTCCAGCAGTTGTTCCATCTCCCAACTGTCCATTAATATTACTTCCGCAAGCCCACGCGCTACCGTCACTTTTTAGAAAAAGAGAATGAAGACCTCCTGCAGCAATAGAAATGATGCCTGTTAACCCGCTTACTTTTACCGGTGTATGTCTATCTGTGCCAGTGCCGTCGCCCAATTGATCATGATTATTACCTCCACAAGACCAAACTGTACTATCATTTTTCAAAAAGAGGGTGTGCATTTGTCCGCCTGACATTGCGGTGATGCCGGTTAGCCCACTCACGGAAACTGGTGTGGATTTATTAGCAGTTGTTCCATCGCCCAATTCTCCCTGAGAATTATATCCACAGACCTTTGGAGTGCCGGGAGTATTACATAAAAAATAGGAATCCCCCGAAGAATTTCCGGAACCTATGGCTTGTGCATTCGTGCCTAGGCTCGTCCCGAGCAAAGCAGTGGTGATAATTAGTAGCCTTTTCATTTGTTTTTTATTTTTTATCCAATTGTTTTATTTAGATGTTCCAGTCAGTCCACTCACCAAAATCGGTATGTGCCTATTTATAAATGTTCCATCGCCCAATTGTCCTGCATCATTACTTCCGCAAGCCCACACGCTACCATCATTTTTCAGAAAGAGGAAATGAAGTGCACCTGCTGCTATTGCTGTGATGCCAGATAGCCCTTTCACTGGGGTCGGTGTATTCCTGTTTATATTTGTTCCATCGCCTAATAGCCCTTGGTCATTAGCTCCGCAAGCCCAAACGCTACCATCCTTTTTCAGAAAGAGGGAATGACCTATTCCTGCTGCTATCGCGATGACACCAGATAGCCCACTTACCTGAACCGATATAAGCCTATTTGTATTAGTTCCATCGCCTAATTGTCCAGAATAATTATTTCCACAAGCCCAAACGCTCCCATCCTTTTTCAGGAAGATGGAGTGAGTTGCTTCTGACGCGATAGCGATGATTCCGGATAACCCACTTACCTGAACTGCGATAAGTCTATTTGTAGTAGTTCCATCGCCCAATTGTCCATCCTTATTATTTCCGCAAGCCCAAACGCTGCCATCCTTTTTCAGAAAGAGCGAATGATCATTTCCTACTGCTATCGCAATGATGCCTGATAGTTCGCTCACCCGGACTGGTGTGCTGATATTATTTGTAGTCCCGTCGCCCAATTGTCCACTAGAATTATCTCCGCAAACCCACACACTACCATCTCTTTTCAGAAAGAGAGAATAATCTATTCCTGCCGCTATGGCGGTGATGTCGGATAGACCGCTGACTTCAAAAGGTGTGAGCGTATCTTTCGTTGTCCCATTGCCCAATTGTCCATTATTATTACTTCCACAAGCCCACACACTGCCATCCTTTTTCAGAAAAAGGGAATGATGATTTCCTCCTGCCATTGTTGTGATATCTGATAACCCGACTACCGAGACCGGTGTGTCCCTTTCCGTAAATGTTCCGTCGCCCAATTGCCCTTTATCATTAAGTCCCCAAGCCTTTGGAGAACCAGAGATGCTGCTAAGAAAATAAGAAGAAGATGAATAGCTCCCTGATGCTATGACTTGTGCCTTTGCGCATACGCTTATCCCGAGCAGGAAAATGGTGATAATTAGCAATTTCTTCATTTTGTTTTGGGTTGAATTGGTTGTTTGAGTTGCCTTTTGGCTGATATCCCGCTCACCTGAACCGGAGTGCTTCTGTTTGTAGTTGTTCCATCGCCCAATTGTCCAAAAGTATTTTCTCCACAAGCCCAAATGCTACCATCATTCTTCAGAAGGAGAGAATAACCCAATCCTGCTGCTATTGCGGTGATGCTGGATATCCCGCTCACTTGAATAGGAGTGCTACTATTAGTAGTTGTTCCATCCCCCAATTGCCCATAATTATTATATCCGCAAGCCCAAACGCTGCCATCTTTTTTTAGAAATAGAGAATAGAAACCTCCTGCAGCAATTGCAGAGATGCCCGACAGCCCGCTCACCCGAACAGGGGTAATCTTATTTATAGTTGTTCCATCACCCAGTTCTCCATAAGTATTATCTCCGCAGGCCCACACACTGCCATCATTTTTCAGAAAGAGGGAATATCCGCCTCCTGCTGCAATTGCGGTGATGCTGGATATTCCGCTCACTTGAATAGGGGTGCTACTATTAATAGTTGTTCCATCACCCGATTGTCCATGATTATTAAATCCGCAAGCCCAAACGCTGCCATCATTCTTCAGAAAGAGAGAATGTAATACCCCTGCTGATATTGCGGTGATGCCTGATAGCCCGCTCACCTGAAAAGGTGTATGCCTATCCGTAGTTGTTCCATCACCCAATTCTCCAGCACTATTATCTCCGCAAGCCCAAACGCTGCCATCATTTTTCAGAAAGAGAGAATGTAATACCCCTGCTGTTATTGCGATGATGCCAGATAGCCCGCTCACCTGAACAGGAGTGTTAATACTATCAGTAGTTCCGTCGCCTAATTGTCCTTTAATATTCCAGCCGCAAGCCCACACGCTGCCATCATTTTTCAGAAAGAGGGAATGACCTAGACCGCCTGACATTGTGGTGATACCAGATATCCCTTTCACTTGAATTGGTGAATAGCTATCTCTACTAGTACCATCGCCTAGTTGCCCATGATTATTACGCCCGCAAACCTCTGGAACGCCAGGAGCACTGGATAATAGATATGAGGTGTATGAAAATGTGCCGGAAGCAATGGCTTGAGCATTTGAGCCCATGCTCATCCCGAGCAGGGCGATGGTGATAATTAGTATTATTCTCATTGTGTTGTAGTTTCTAAAATTTGCGTTGTTGATATGTATTATTATTTAAGGCTTAATGATATTCTTCTCTATTCCTTCACAAACTTCCCCCAGTTCTGTTTTTCCCCATCAAAAAGTTGGACGTAATAGGCACCAGAAGAAAGAGAAGAAACATCAACCTGAAGGCTTTTAGATGATACTTGAAGGACTTGCTGTCCAATGGTATTATATATCTTTATTACAAACTGCCCAGGTGTTCTTCCGGCAGATGGGATGCCAGATGGAGCTTTCAAAACAATGTTGTTGTTTGCAGGATTAGGGGAAATGATAATGCTATGAATGTGACTTTCTACTGCTTCGATGCTAACATTTGAGCATGGAGTAACTTCGACGGGGCTTAGCCTATCCGTAGTTGTTCCGTCGCCTAATTGACCATTATTATTCCTTCCACAGGCCCAAAAACTACCATCGCTTTTCAGAAAAAGAGAAAAGGCGGCTCCTCCACCCGCTATTGCGGTGATGCCTGATAATCCACTTACCTGAATTGGTGTATTTCTCTCTGTTGTCGTTCCATCACCTAATTCTTCATAAGTATTATCTCCGCAAGCCCAAACGCTTCCATCATTTTTCAGAAAGAGAGAATGATCTCCTCCTATTGCTATTGTGGTTATACCTGAAAGCCCGATTACATGTACTGGAGTATTTCTGCTTGTAGTTGTTCCGTCGTCTAATTGTCCAACTTTATTATTTCCCCAAGCCTTTGGGGAACCGGGGGTGCTAGATAAAAAATAGGAAGAAGAGGAAGCGCTCCCTGAAAATATGGCTTGTGCATTTGAGCCTGTGCTCATTCTGAGCAGGGCAGTGGTGATAAATAGTAACCTTTTCATGTTGTTTTGGTTTTTTTTATTGGTTAATTAAAGTGTTGTTTTTTATTATTTTTTGGCTGATAATCCACTTACTTGGACTGGTGTGTATCTTTCTGTATTTGTCCCATCACCAAGTTGTCCATCATTATTAACTCCACAAGCCCAAACACTACCATCCTTTTTCAGAAAAAGTGAATGATTATTTCCTGCTGCTATATCAGTGATGTTTGAGAGCCCGCTCACCTGAACTGGGACGTTGCTGCCTGTTAATGTTCCATCACCAAATTCCCCTAAAATATTGCTTCCGCAGGCCCAAACGCTACCGTCACTTTTTAGAAATAGAGAATGATTTGCTCCTGCTGCCATTGCGATGATGCCTGATAGTTCGCCTATCTGAACTGGTGTGTATCTGTCTGTATTTGTTCCATCACCTAATTTCCCAAAAAGGTTCGAGCCGCACGCCCAAACGCTGCCATCCTTTTTCAAAAAGAGAGTATGAGCCGCTCCTGCTGCTATTTTGGTAATGCCAGATAATCCATTCACAGAGACTGGTATGTTGCTATTTGTAGCTGTCCCATTGCCTAATTGTCCATTAGAATTATCTCCGCATGCCCATGCACTACCATCCTTTTTCAGAAATAGAAAATAATTTTGTCCTGCTGTTATTGCAGTGATGCTTGAAAGGCCGCTCACGCGTGCTGGCGTATGTTTATCTGTAGTTGTTCCATCGCCTAATTCTCCGTAACCATTATATCCACAAGTCCAAACGCTGCCATCTTTTTTGAGAAAGCAGGAAGAATATCTTCCTGCTGCTATTGCGGTGATATCTGATAGCCCGTTTACTTGCACAGGTTTGAGTTTAGTTATAATTGTTCCATCGCCCAATTCCCCATTACCATTATTTCCACAAGCCCAAACAGTGCCATCATTTTTGAGAAAGAGAGAAAAGCCTCCTCCTTCTGCTACTGATGTGATGCTGGATAGATTGCTTGTTTGAAATGCAGTGTTCCTGTTTGTCGTTGTTCCATCGCCTAGTTGTCCAAACTTATTATTTCCACAAGCCTTTGGAGAACAGGGGACGCTGGATAAAAAATAAGAAGAATTTGAAGAGCTCCCCGAAGCTAGGGTTTGCGCATTTGCGCCTATGCTCATCCCGAGCAGGGCAATGGTGATAATTAGTAGCTTTTTCATTTTACTTTGATTTTAGTGCCTGCTTTAATTGTTTTTTCTGGAATAATAGTTTGAAGCATAGTCAGTTCTTTAGGAAACCTCCAAGTGGTATTTCCCGTATTTTTTATTTGTTCTTTGAGTTTAGTGCCGCATATGGATACAATACTTGTATTATTTAGAAAGTAGGAATTAGTACATCCCGCTGCTATAGAGGTGACGGTAAGTAGATTTATCGTCTGTATTCTTGAGCCGCCATAATCAGTCCCTAATTGCCCCAAACCGTTCCAACCGCAGGCCAAAACGCGCCCTTCTTTATTTAGAAAGAGGGAATGTCCTAATCCAGCTGCTATTGCGGTGATGTCGGACACATTTACATAAATAGCTGTGTCACTTTCTTTAATTGTTGCATCACTTAATTGCCCATATTGATTATCGCCGCAAGCCAAAACATTGCCATTTTTCTTCAGAAAAAGAGAAAACCTTGCTCCTCCAGATAGTGCTTTAATGTCTGATAGCCGGCTTACCCGGACTGGTGTGTTCCTGTTTATAATTGTACCATCGCCCAATTGTCCCATATTATTATTTCCGCAAGCCCAAACACTTCCATCATTTTTTAGAAATAAAGAATGCCTATTTCCCGCCGCAATTGACTTTATATCTGATAAGCCGATTACCCGAACTGGTGTCAGCCGTTTCGCATTCGTCCCATCCCCCAATTGCCCACATAAATTATCCCCACAAGCCCACACACTCCCATCATTTTTCAGAAAAAGTGAATGATACATCCCTGCTGATATTGCAATAATACCTGATAGCCCGGCTACTTGCACTGGTATGTGCCTTTCAGTAGTCGTTCCATCGCCCAATTGTCCACTGTCATTGAGGCCACATGCCCAAACTGTACCATCCTTTTTCAAAAAGAGCGCATGTTTTCCAGTGGCTATTGAGGTAATGTCGGATAATCCAATCACCTGCACAGGATCGTACCTTTCTATAATTGTTCCATCACCTAATTGCCCTGCATCATTATTTCCGTAGGCCCTCGGAGAGCCAGAGATGCTGGATAAAATATAGGCAGAACCCGAACCACTGCCAGAAAATAAAGCTTGTGCTTCTACTCCCGACCAAATCCCGAGAAGTAGGATACTTAAGAATAGTAATTTTTTCATTGAAGCGACCTTAGTGTTAGCTTGAAATTTCGCATGTAAAACCGTAAAAAGACACTTATACTTTTGGATTTGTGTAGGTCTATATATATTGAACCAAGTATTTCGCCGCACTACGTTTTAAAATCCCCTAATCCCTTTTTGGCGAATAAAATAATAAACACTTTATCCATAAGAGGAAATTGTTCTTGTAGGGTTTAAGAAGCCGAAATGAAGCGGTTCTGCCCAATTTGAGCTACATTTTTCTTATCCTATTAAAACGCGTTCGAAACTCTTTTAGAAATAAAAACCTGTTGTTCATTTTCTATTGCTGAGGATTTTTAATTGTCCAAAAGTAGTTTGGAAAACGACAGGGCAAATGTGATAAAAGTAGTAGCACTTTTCCGAAGTGTTATACCCTTGTTGGTCTTCCCGCCGTTGAACAATCTTCGACCTGTAACGGAATTATATGGCCTTCAAGCAAAAGTTTACCCAGCACTTGAAAAAAAGGAAATAAATCTATCGCGCAAAGTCCGGTGCTCGATGAGTTGAATTTTGGGAGAAATCAACCCCAAATTAGCAGCAAGCAAAAGTCACCGATGATGCTCGCGGCAGCGTGCCTGTAGGGCTAAAACGATAACATCGTCTCCTATACCGTTTTTGAAGGGCGAAAGACTACAGCTTCGTTGTTCCTGCCACAACCAAGAGCATGCGCGCAGGCCTACGCGTCATCCTTACGGGAGCGTAGTCGATAAATAATTCGTTTGTTTTTCTCTAGGAAATTTGTAGCTTAGAGGCACATGGACGATGCTTGGTGGAGCAGGAGAAAGTTATTTGGATTATAGCTGACGATGCGTATGCCGTCACCTCTGGCCCGAACCCTGGGTCTTTATATTCAAGAGATAACGATTGGCAGATTCTGACGGAAGCCCCGACTCCGACAATGAGATTCCGTGTCGTGCGCCGTCAGTCGTTTACCTAAAGCACAGTGGCCTTTGTTGGGCGCATGTACGGAATGATAAACTAAGACGGGCTCGTTTATGCAATGAAAAGTTGGAGGATGCCGCTTTCAATTTAAGAATTAATTCCGCTTGTTTAGGATCGGACTCTAGGTTAAAGCTCTGAAAGGACGCAATATATTAGCTAGGCGGTAACGCCCCTCGCACCCCTGAAATCAGAGAGGGCACACAGTAAAGCCCATCCAAAAGAATGCACAAAAAGCCAGTAAACCCTATGCCTTAAAATGCTCTTTTATATCCCCAACCAACCCACTACTAACAATCTTCGTAGCCACTTCAATCATGTTCCTAAACGCAAAAGCCGAGGAAATACCATGACCAATAATCACAGGGTCGTTGATACCCAAAATGGGCGTACCACCATATATTTCATAGTTGAAATGGTCGAGGAATTCGTCTTTAAATCCACGCTGAATGGCAAATAGTTGATGGATGGATTCCGCCATCTTGAGGGCAACATTGCCCACAAAGCCTTCGCACACAATTACATCGGCCTTATTGCCAAACATATCGCGGCCTTCCACATTCCCGGCAAAGGAAATGTTTTTACATTCTTTCAATAAAGGATAAGCGGCCTGCGCCAATAGGTTTCCTTTCCCTTCTTCCTCACCCAAATTGAGCAAGCCTACACTGGGATTTTCTTTATCCAACACATGCTTCGCATATAAAGAACCCAACACCGCAAATTGTACGATATGTTCGGGCTTGCAATCCGCATTGATACCAACATCCAATAACAGGCTATAACCTCCGTCCGAGCGAGGCAATGGCGAGGCAATAGTAGGACGTAAAATACCCTCAATCGTCTTGACGGAATACATCGAACCCACCATCATCGCACCGGTATTGCCGGCACTCAAAAAGGCATCGGCTTTTCCTCGAGTCAAAGCCCCAAAACCCACGGCAATCGAGGAATCAGGCTTTTCTTTCAAAGCCTTGGTAGGATGCTCATTCATCCCGATCACCTGCGTGGTGGGTACAAGCGTGTAACGCTCCTTAAATGCATCCAAATGGTGCAGATAAGGCATCGCAGCTTCTGCATCGCCAATAAGCAACACATGCACGTCCACATTAGCCACTTCAGTGAAATAGCGTGCAACGCCTAGTAATGCTTGCTCAGGGGCAAAATCGCCGCCCATTATATCCAGTGCTATGTTCATGCAGCCGGATTAGGCACTTACGCTTTAGAATCTGATTCGTCTTCGGTCGCCGGAGATTTGTCCATTACTATACGGCCTTTGTAATAAAGTTTGCCTTCAACCCAATGGGCGCGGTGGCGGAGGTGGCTTTCGCCGGTTATCTTATCAATAGAAAAGGTTTCTGCAGTCGCCTTGTAGTGCGTCCGGCGCTTTGCGGAGCGTTGCTGGGAGTGGCGGCGTTTAGGATTTGGCATTGTTGATGTTTAAAATTTTTACTGGTATATCTTTAAAACCTTGGTTATTTGCCTTGGCTTGTTTGTTTATTTCGATTTCTTTACCTTCTCGTTTTTTGCCGATTTGTCGTCGACAATTTTAATGTTTTTCAGTCCATTCCAAACCGAATTTCCTGGTACATCTTCATGCACACTTAATTCATTCAATAGTTGCAGGGCTTTAGGATTGCAAGCATCATCTGGATGCACTTTGTGCAGCGGCACACTGAGCATCACAAATTCATACAGCCAATTGGAAATATCCAAGACAGTTTCGCTGCGCGGAATGAAGGCCACATCGGCTTCGTCCTGCCTTTCAGCAAGCTTGTCATCCTCTCCACTAAGCTTTACGATGAGTTCAAATTCATCCCACAGATTTAGCAGAAATTCATCTCCACAACGGTCGCAAGGCACAATCACGGTACCCGAAACATCAAAATGAAGCTGGAAAAAGCTTAGGTGTTTTACAAAGCGTAAATGCACCGCCGCCGCCCAATTCTTCAATTCTTCAGGAGCGCCATGTTCTTGCATGAAGACATCGCCGACGGTGAAATCGTACACGTGTTCTCCTTCCTTCAAGCCAAGCC
>JBDTKK010000259.1:0-7510 GCA_039935335.1 Chitinophagaceae bacterium | reverse complement strand
CATAAGAACTTTCTATTTTGGTATCATTCTTGGTAGATAACTTGCTCAAGAATTTTTTCAAAAAAAGAACAGTATGAAAAAGCTAGCAATAGGGTTGATGATGGGACTAGGATTATTAGCCACAAGTGCGACACAAGCTCAAAGCTTAGGGAGCATTTTGGGCGGCCTTCTCAATGATGGGAACAATAAAAGCGGTAAATCTGCTGCGGGCTCCAATAGTTCAAATACAGGCAATGGACTTTCCATAAATAGCCTTAGCAATACAGATATTGTTGGTGCACTCCGTCAAGCATTGGAAATTGGGGCGCAAAATGCGGGAAGTCGATTACACGCTGTCAATGGCTTTTTTGGAAACTCCCTCATTAAAGTTCTACTTCCGCCACAAGCAAAAAATGCGGAAAATGTTCTTCGTCAATTTGGCTTTGGAAGTGTGGTGGATAAAGCTATTCTCTCCATGAATCGTGCTGCCGAAGATGCTGCAGGAAAGGCTGCGCCTATCTTTATCAATGCCATCAAAAACATGAACATTAATGATGGTCTCAACATTTTGAAAGGAGGAAATGGAGCTGCTACTGCCTATTTACGCAATGCAACTACTGCTGCGCTCACAGCAGCTTTTCGTCCTGTCATTCAGGCTTCTTTAAATAAAGTCGGTGCCACAGCATATTGGGGCGACCTCACCCGCATCTACAACGGATTGCCCATCACCCGGAATAAAATCAACGAAGACCTCCCCTCGTATGTGACTGAACGAGCGCTCAATGGTTTGTTTGTAAATATTGCCCAGGAGGAGGATAAAATCCGCACTAATCCTGCTGCTCGGGTTACGGATTTGTTGGGAAAGGTCTTTGGGGCGAGGTAAATATTGAAAGGACTTCTGGGATTAGGGTGGTTGGTTTGGGAGCGTAAGCTCCCAAGCTGACTTGTAGCAGCGTCCGCTGCGTTTTTTGTAGGAGTCAGCTTTTTTAAAATTCACAGTAGAATCGGTTTTGACAGAAGGACTCGGGAATATTCGTGGCGTTGCACGCAACGCCGCTACTGGACATCCTCCCCAACCCCGAAAGGACGTTATAAATCAGCGACGCGGTAACGCCCCTCCAATTTCAGCAGGAGTGGCGACATTGCACGCTACGTTCCTACTGGACATCCTCCCCCACCCTGAAAAGGCAACATATATCAGCGACACGGTAACGCCCCTCGCTACTTTTACTTCGCAATCACCAACTTCTTTACCAAACTTCCACCATCAGTTTTAATACGCAGCAAATAAACTCCGCTCGCTAAAGACACAGTATTGATGAAAAACTGCTGCATTCCCTTTTTAAAAATCTGCTTCGCGATGCACAAGACCTTACGTCCGCTCATGTCCTGTATGTCCACTTGAATATTGCCACCTTGGCTCAAAGTAAAGTGCAGGATAGCTTCATTTTTGGCCGGCTGGGGTGAGATAAAAATTGATTCCGGCATGCCATCCTTTACAATACCCAAGGGTGCAGAAAGTTGTACATTATCGATGTAAAGAGCATTCCCAAAATCGCTAATCGCACGAAAAGCGATAATTGCCCCATTGGGTACAGCCGTCATGTCCACTGTTTTCTGCTCCCAATCTGTAGCCGTTGGGATAAAGAAATTAGTAGTCGCCGCGCTGGAAGTCATGCCTGCTCCAGTGCCGTTCCAAACGCTCGTCCAGCTATCGCCACAATCGGTAGAATACACCACATCTAGCTGGTCATTTTCCAAGTCATAAGGCGCATGTGCCAACTCGAAGGTTAAGGTCTTTTCTCCGTTGGGAAGTTTTGCACTAGGAAGGATGGCAAAATTGGTTTCACCGGATGGTACGTAATAATTGTTGTGCAGTAAGAAATACGTACTATTCCCAAAGCCTGCATTCCCACCAAAAACATTTCTAGTGATTTGAAAATTACGACCGTTTGAATCAGCATCATAAAGCAGCCAACCGCTGGGAGTCGCGCCAGCAAGGCCTTCGAAGCCATTGGCCACCGGAAGATTTACTGTTGCCGTATTATAGACATTGACAACTCCGGAAGCTACGTTATTGGCCATATTGATATCGGGAACACCATTGGGCGAGACGACGGAATCAGTAATAAAGCGGTTGCCACCCCCAACATTTATTGCAGGCAAAAGAATGGTTGTGGCACTATTGGGCGCAAGCGTTCCTGTCCAATCGTAGTAGGAAAGTGGGCCACCATCTGCATGATAAAATATTCTTGCAGAAGTAAGATTCACCGTGCCGGTATTGCGCAGCACCGTAGCAGAAGGAACGGAGGCTTGGCCAAAAGCGCATTGTAATTTAGAAATAGGTTGAGCGGCTGTAATGGCAGCATCTATAGCTATGGGCATTTTATTGGAAACAGCAACTTGCTGCACTGTTTTATCAGCATCATTTTGAATCCAAGCCACAATCACTGCGGATTGTTTGTCTGTAATTTTTGGTACAATTCCTTTCACGGTAAACGTTGCGCTTTGGCTTGCCGCCCAAGAGCCACTAAGTATTGTACCGCCCGGATTTGGATACATTTCCTGCACCACATTCGGGAAAGATTTTTCTCCATTAATACCCGGAGGCAAGACAAAATTAAGGTCATTCACCAAAGCCAAACGGAGCCTGAAAGTCGCGCCTGGCGGCGCATACGCCACAGGAGTGCTGATGGTAAGTTGTATAAAAATGGAATCGCCTCCCGCGCTCCAGGAATGTGAAACTGAAAGATTAAAAGGCGAAGGTCGCGCGTATTGCGAGTCAATATCCGCTTGAGCCAGATTACTCACATTGCCCGCAATGGAAGAGTTGCCGCCACTGCCGAATTTATAGCCATTGAGCCTTCCGAGTGGTGCGTCATTGATTCCATAATAACTAATTCTGGCGTTGCTGTTGTTCTTGTAAACATTGTAGAGCTGCCCTGCAACAGGCACTGGACTGGGATAGTTTAAGAGAACAACTTTGCTCGCATTTGCAGCCAGTAAAGATTGCAGCCCTGGATTGGCAATTGCGCAAGGAAAGCACTGTTCTCCTGTAAATTCCTCATAAAGCGAAAGGCGAGTTTGCGCAGAAGAATGTATCGACAATACAAGAAAGGCAAGAGATAGAATTCGCTGCATAAGTAGAAAAAAATAAAGGGGCAACGATAACGTTGCCCCTTTAAAGGTAGAATCAAAAATTGATTATTTCACAACAGAAAGGCGTAGGGAAATATTTCCTGCATCCGTACGAACGATTACGTTGTAAAGACCATTCGCAAGATTTGTCAAAGGTACGTTTATCATGTGCTCACCAACAGACATGTAAGAAGGAGCAATGCGGCTCATTATACGACCAGTTATATCTGATACTTCAACAGACACATTCGTAGCTGAGATTAAGTCCATATCAAGAGTTGCGTTGTTAACCGCTGGATTTGGAAAGATAGAAGCATCCTTCAAAACGTTAACGATAGTGTTAACACCGACACCTACAGGCTTAACAGCCTTAGATTGCAAAACTTCCTGAGAGCTCGCATCCTGAACGAAGATAACCAAGTTGCCTCCAGTTGGAGAACTCCAAAATGTGTTGCTCATTTGAGTCACTGTACCAACTGTATAGGGTACTGACCAAGTAAAAGTCTGTGGTACGCCTGAAGTCCAGCTTGTTACTGGTATACCAGCACCCGTATTGAGCATTGCACGCATTACGTGGTAATAATCCTTCTGAGTTGTAGTTGCTCCGGTATTCACGTAGTGATATTCCGTCGCTGCCATATGAACTTTATAATTGCCACCGGTAATGGTAAACCATGGAGTGATAGTCGCTGTCGCAATAATAGAATCTTTCTTTACGGTGTAAGTACCTGTAATATCCATAAATGCCGAAGGCACCTTTGCAGCGGTAATTTCGGCTTGGTCGCCTGCACCGCCTGCAGCACCATTTGTAAAGTGGTCTGGTATTCCATTTACTCCATAAAAATTGCGGCGGGCTGATCCGTCATTATTATAAGATACATCGTTACCTGGGTTAGGCCAGTTCATCTGGTATTTAATAATATTAAAATTTGACGATGCAACGTTTGCATTGTTAGCTAACACCAACGGATCAAAAGTTACATTCAAATTGGCGCAGGGCACACAAGTTGAGGAAGAAAACTCTTCGATAAGTGCAGCCCGTGTAACGTTCTTTGTAGCTCCTGTAAAGGCATTTGTTGCTTTTGTGTTATTTGATGCTACCACATCAGCTGCGCCATTTACTTCTGAAATGCTAACAGAAATATTATGGGCACCTGCTGAAGGATTTGCAATAGGAGTTGAGAAAGACAGTGCCTGGGAGCCAAACGAAGCTATAGAAAGACCTGTAAAGGTCTGCACCACAGGTGCCGCTGCATCGAGAGTATAAGAAATTTTCAGAGACGTAATTGTCGCTATACCCTGATTGCTCACGGTAATATTTACGGGATTAGAAGAAATTGAGCCCGCAACCTTAGGAAAAGAAACAGCATCAAGTGAACCATCTGCGGAAGGAAAAATCGCACTCGATACATTGTCTATATAAAGTCCCCAAATGTTTGTGTTATGCTCACGGAATGCGATACGAATTGTTTGGCCACTGAAAGCAGCTAACGATAAGCCATGAGTTACACTCGCGCCGGCGTTGCCCGCTACAGCATTGTATAACGAAGTTGTAAATGAAGCCGCCGTTGTACCCGCAGTAGGAGAAACCAATATTTCCAGCTTTTCATTAGAACCCAAATCATTATCATCCCATTTAAGCAAGGTATTTGCACCTGTCACGTTGAATGATGGGGTGATTAGCCAGCGATCTGCTTGTCCAGTTGGTGAAAAAACAGAGCTTGACGCCATTGCATAGTTACCAGTAGTAAACGCGAATGGGAACCATGCGTTGGCGTTAAGGCCTGCAACCAGAGTGGGCGCAGCACCATTAAAAGCAGTTGAAGGAACAGTCTTTCCATCACTAATCAGTACCCAGTTTGCTGGCAAGCTAGAGCTGAACGTTTCCAGGGCGAGCTGTGCGTTCGCCGTTTGCGAGAGTCCGGCAGCGAGCAGGAAACTACAAGCAAGTAATCTTTTCTTCATGATAAAGATGTTTTAATAATTTTGTGTTGCCGAAAGTAGGAAAAATTCGGGGATATTTTCCCAATCTTTTCAAAATTCTGACTCGATAACATTAAAATCCCTATTTTCGCCGCGCAAATGCGGCTATACGCCGCCTCGGGGTGCCCCAAATACCATGGGCTGAGATGATACCCGCTGAACCTCGACCGGATAATGCCGGTTAGGAAAGATTCTATTAGCCCTTTTTTTAGGCTATTGGGTTGCACAGCGTTATTTTTTCGGTGCTTGTTTTCGGATGTGTCTCGGGTATTTTTTTATCCTATTCAAGCCAAAGCAAACATGCTCGCCAAGAAAGTCTTTTCAATTCTCGCAATCTGCATTTCCCCATTCTACTTGCACGCACAAGAAGCCGTTGAAGATACCGTCGTTTCAAGGATTTCTGAAGTTCAACCTCTAGCTCCAGTTGAAGTTCGCGCCATTCGTGCCGGCGACAATGCGCCCTTTGCCAAGACAGAAATATCCGGCGAAGCCTTGCAGAAAGACAATCTTGGGCAAGATTTGCCCTTCCTCTTACAATACACGCCTTCAGTAATTGTAAACTCCGATGCTGGTGCAGGCGTGGGTTACACCGGGATTCGCCTACGCGGTAGCGATGGTACACGCATCAACACTACTCTAAATGGTATCGCGGTGAATGATGCTGAAAGCAGTAGCACTTATTTTGTGGACTTACCCGATTTGGCATCTTCCACTTCCTCCATTCAAATACAACGTGGGGTGGGCTCTTCCACTAACGGCGCAAGTGCCTTTGGAGGCAGTATCAGTATCTCCAATCTTGATGTCAATGAAAAGCCCAATGCCGCTGCTGCTGTGTCTTACGGCTCTTTCAACACGCAGAAATATACTGTAGCTGCGGGTACAGGTTTACTTCCGGGCAATGTTGCTTTCGAGGTTCGTCTTTCCCGCATCACTTCCGATGGTTTTGTGGATAGAGCCGCCTCCAAGCTCAGCGCACTCCAACTCCAGGGTATGTGGAAGGCTTCCTCAAAAACTACTATTAAGGCAATGGTATTGCTAGGCGAGGAACAAACCTATCAAGCTTGGAATGGCGTGCCCGAAGAGAAGCTTCGAGGCTCTGATTCGGCATTGAATGCCCATTATCAAAACAATATTGGCTCGCTCTATTTTAATAGCAATGATTCCCAAAACCTTTTTTCGGCCAACCGAAGAACCTACAATTATTTCACCTACAGCAACCAAACCGATAACTATCGCCAAAACTACTTTCAGCTCTTTGGCGACCATAATTTTTCAAAGAAACTCTCCGCGCATCTTGGACTATTTCTCACACGTGGTATCGGCTATTATGAAGAATACAAAAACAACGACTCACTAGTCAAATATGGCTTGTCGCCTTTTACGACACCCCTAGGTGACACCATGAAAACTACTGATTTGGTGCGCCAACTTTGGTTGGACAATTATAATTATGGCGCTGTCTATTCACTACTTTGGAATCCATCGCGTGCCTTAAACTTCACTTTTGGTGGAGGCTGGAGCCAATATCAGGGCAATCATTATGGCCGAATCATTTGGGCGCAATACGGCGTGCCCAACCATTACCAATGGTACAAGCTGGATGCACAGAAAAACGACTTCAATCTTTACTCGAAGGCAGAAATAAAACTCTCAAAAAAACTTACAGGCTACGCCGATGCGCAAATCCGGACAATAGGTTATTTCATGAATGGCTTTAGAGAAAACCCGAACCTGAAACCTGCTGTTACTTATACTTTCTTCAATCCTAAAGCCGGACTGAACTACATCTTGCAATCCAATGTGCTGCAAACCCAGAGACTTTATGCTTCCGTAGCTGTGGCTAATAAAGAACCTAACCGCGACGATTTTGAAGCAGACTCTAACCAATTGCCCAAACCAGAAAGATTAATTGATGCCGAAGCTGGCTATGCTTTTCAAAATGATGAATGGAAAATTGGTGTAAATGCCTACTATATGCGCTACAAAGACCAACTCATTCTTACCGGGAAAGTGAATGATGTTGGAGCATACACGAGGGTGAATGTTCCCAAATCTTATCGTGCTGGCCTGGAAGCCGAAGCTGCCTGGAAGCCTCTGTCATGGCTAGTTTTAAACACCAATGCTACTTTTTCTCAAAACAAAATTGAAAGCTTTACAGAGTACGTTGACAACTATGATGACAATTCACAATTAAGCATTGAACACAAGAATACAGACATAGCCTTCTCAGCCAATTTGATTGCTGCCGGAGGCGCTTCCTTTTCTCCGTTCAGGCAGGGTATTTGGAAAGCCTTTTCAGCAGAAATCCTAGGAAAATATGTGAGCCGCCAATACCTCGATAATACAAGTAACAATGGCCGCAGCCTTGACCCCTATGCACTTTGCGACCTTCGCCTACGCTATACCTTTT